>JANYCV010000216.1 GCA_025360145.1 Acidobacteriaceae bacterium | reverse complement strand
TGAAGGAGCCAATCGGGGCCGATAAAGGCAACCGTAGTGAAACCGCAAGGCGAACCACGAGGTGAAGTTGAATGGAGCGGATAGCAAAATCCCGACCATAGGAACGCCAACCGCAGAGAGGCCCGATGTGGGGGGCGAGTTGGCTCGCAACAGCGAAACCCAAAGATTATCAAGACGCATAGGGTATAGCGGGTCGGCGCGGGTTGAAAAATTCTGGACCTTACCTGGGGATTTCTCCGGTATGAGAGCACGGGAGAAGTTAGCAGAAGCCGAAGTAGCGAAGAAGCCTCTGTAATGGAGGTGTAGAGGAGGGACCGGGTCCAGCGCGACAAGCGGATGGAATCCCGGGCGCTACAACAACGGTAGCTAACGCGGGAGTGCAAAGGGAGGAAGTGGTGCAACCGCGGATGGCCCTTTGCGAGAGACGATGCTGGAAATCCGTGAACCTTTCGACGGAGAGCAATGTACGAAAAATTGGATGACTACTGCCCTCCAATCTTGCGGCAGAATCGTGAGCCGCTGGACTCATCCGCCGGATGCGGAAACCGCACATCCGGCGGTGTGGGAGCGTGACGGGCGCAATTTCCGACACTCGATGTGATCCTGGGGTCGGCCCTACTTGTGGAAATGACCTTCCCAGCGGAGGCCGGCTCGCCACAATAGAGGGGCTCCGATTAGGGGCGTTGGGTTGTTGCCTACCACATACTCGCGGTCGAGGACGTTTTCTATCGCAAGCACGGCGGAAAGGGAACTGGTCAATTGGCGGCGCGCCGTCATATGCAGTGTTGCGTAGCCGGGTAGTTTGAACACGTTTAAGTCGTCTTCCAACTGTAGGGAAAAGCTGCGAAGACCTCCCGATAACACAGTTCCTTTGCGTGTCCAGGTTAACGTCGAAGACCCTTGGTTGCGGGGGACTTGGGGTAGCCGCAGATTGTTTGCGAAGCGGCCATCGGCGTACAGATACGACATCTCCGCGCGAAGGTGGGTCCAGCTATAAGACCAGTTGGCTTCTACTCCGCGGCTTAAGGCGCTGGCTGCATTTTGGCGTTGGCGTTGGATCAATGCGGGCGTACTTAACAGCGTCACGTTGGTGATGATTTGATCCACCTCCGTACGAAACGCCGTCACGGATAAACGGCCTAACTCGCCGAAGTAGTCGACGCCGAGTTCAGCGCCGAATGCGCTCTCCGGTTTCAGCAGTGCGTTCGGAAGCGTGGCGGCGTTTCCGGCGCGGAACTCGCGGTAGAGTTCATTAAGCGTCGGGGCTCGGAAGCTTTTGTATACTGTGCCTCGTGCGCGCCAACTTTTGTTGCCATAGGTCCATCCTCCGCTTGGGTTCAGGAAGTTGTTCGTACCGGTGCTATGAACGCGCGCGCCTCCGAACAAGCGCAAGGAGCCTGCCGTGAAATCGGTTTGCGCGAAGCCGCCCCTTTGAAACTGGGTCCCCCCTCCGATACGCACGCCTGTCGGCACTAAGATGTCCTTGCTTTCGCCTTCCACGCGTTGGAAGTCCCCGCCAACAAGCGTGTTCCACTTCTTGCGATTCAAGCGGTACATGGCGGCGCCGCCGGTTGCGTCGGCCGGCACGCGCTGCCACGACGTGATGCGTTCACTGTTTCGATTGGCGGCCACCGTGGAGAACACGGCGTGATATTGCGCCCTTTGATGATAGGCCAGCAAGGTTAGCGAATCCGTGCCAAAGGCCTGATGAAAGTGCGCGGAGAGGCCACCGAGGCCGGTGGAGTTCGTTACCAGCGCCGTGCCATTGGCGCGTTCTTCGGCCAGCATGTCGAACTTGAGGAACAGGCGGCTTTCGGGGGTACGAAGCCAATCAACACGCGCATCGGCCGCCACGAACTTCACGCCGGCCGGAGTGTCGGATGTGCCTCGCTTGTAGGCCGGAACGATGTAGTAGCCATCCGTAATTAATGCGCGGGCGTTGGTGGAAAAAGCCCAGTGGTTGAGCAAATGCGAAAACCCGGCTGAGGCTTGGTGGGTGTTCTTATTTCCGAACTCATACCCGCCGGTGAATCGCAAGGGTTCCGCGGGTTTTGAGAAAAGCGCGATGGCTCCGCTTAAAGCGCGAACTCCAAATACGCTGGTGGATGCGCCTTTGGAAATTTCAGCTCGCTCCAACGCGTCGGGCGCAAAGCGGGTCCAGTAGACCCAGCCACCGAACGGATCATTGGCCGGGATGCCATCCCACAATAGTAATGTTCGTGACGCGCCGCTGGTGCCTAAGCCGCGCAGCGAGATGCCTTGCGTTGTCGGATTGGATGCAATGCTGGAAGATCTACGGAAGAGGCTGAAGCCGGGTAGGGAACGGAGGCGGTCGTCGATATTGACCCCGGGCGTCTGCTCTATTTGATATTTGTCGAATACGGAGATGGCCGCTGGGGTTTCCGCTGTTAAGTTTTCGGTGACTGTGATTGATGTTCTAACGGG
>JANYCV010000187.1 GCA_025360145.1 Acidobacteriaceae bacterium | reverse complement strand
CGCGATGGAGTACA
This sequence comes from Acidobacteriaceae bacterium, assembly GCA_025360145.1. Taxonomy (GTDB): domain Bacteria; phylum Acidobacteriota; class Terriglobia; order Bryobacterales; family Bryobacteraceae; genus JANXXV01. The sequence continues at coordinate 3,934 of JANYCV010000187.1, read as the reverse complement.
CTGGGCCTCAACGTTGAAATTCAGTAGCCGCATACCCTCGCCTGCAAGTTTGTCTATGCGCGGAGTAGGGGCGCCTCGAAGGACACCGCCGCCGTAGACGCCGAGTTCCCCATAGCCGAGATTGTCTGCGAGCATCAGGACGATATTAGGTTTTGTGCTTCCCGCGCCCCGGGCCTTCTCTTGCATTGCCGCCTGGGCGCTGTTCTGCATCAGAGCGCAGCGGGAGAGGATTGCGGAGCTTAGAGCTGTCTTGGCTAAGTCACGGCGAGTCATCCGGTCAGCATACTGTATATGCGCACGTCTTGCGCCTGCCAAGTTCTGGATCACCGCGTAACCGGAAGTGATGCTGGTCTGAGTCGCTGTCCGGAAGTCCCGTTCGAGGAAGCAGCCACCGGGCAACCAAGCTTCAGCCGGAGACTGAATCTTGCGAACAATACCCGCACCGGCGTGCGCCCCCTGGCCGCGCTCATACTCACCGCACCCTACCGATCTCCGGCCTGTGTTTCGGGATCCAGCAACTCCGTAATTTGCTGCGGCGTCAGCCCGCTCTTCGCCGTAGCAACCTCGCGAATAGTCCGCCCGGTTTCGTAGGCTTCCTTGGCCAGCGCCGCCGCTTTCTCATATCCAATCACCGGAGCAAGCGCGGTTGCCATCGCAAGCGATTGTTCAACGAAGGACGTGGCTCGGGTTGCGTCCGCGGCAAGGCCCCGTATGCAACGTTGATCAAAGTTCCTGGATACGGCAGCCAGCATATGAATGGATTCCAGCAGATCGTAGGCGATCACCGGCATCATCACGTTCAGTTCGAAGTTTCCCGCCGCAGCGGACCAAGTGATGGCCGCATCGTAGCCGATCACTTGCGCGCAGGCCATCAACACACTTTCGGCGATCACCGGATTCACCTTGCCGGGCATGATGCTCGATCCCGGCTGCATAGCAGGCAGCTTCAGTTCACCAAGCCCGCAACGCGGTCCAGAACCCAACCATCGAATGTCGTTCGCAATCTTCGTCAACCCCACGGCATAAGACTTCAAAGCGCCACTTAAAAAACAGATGGCGTCCTTGGAAGCCTGCGCTTCAAAGTGATTTCTCGCCTCAACAAACGGCAGTTCGGTTTTCGCATTAATCAGCTCGATCGTCTTCGCAGTGAAGCCGGGTAACGCGTTCAGGCCGGTGCCAACCGCGGTACCGCCAAGCGCCAACTCGTAGATGCCCGGCAGAGCGGATGCAATCCGTTCCATTGCCGCGCGAATCTGGGCCGCGTAACCGCTGAACTCCTGACCCAGCCGCATGGGAACCGCGTCTTGCAGGTGTGTACGGCCGATCTTGACGATCCCGGAAAATTCCACCGACTTCGCTTGCAGCACATCGTGCAGCCCCTGCATGGCCGGAAGCAGATCGCGATGAAGCTGCTCCGCTGCCGCGATGTGCATCGCCGATGGGATCACATCGTTGCTCGATTGGCCGTGATTCACGTCGTCGTTGGGATGTGCGTTGGCAAGGTGCGCGATCACCTCGTTGGCGTTCATGTTGGTCGAAGTGCCGCTTCCTGTTTGAAACACATCCACCACGAATTGTCCGTCGAATTCTCCATCTGCTACACGTTCCGCGGCCGCTTGGATTCGCTGCGCCACGGTTGCATCCAGATAGCCAAGCTCTGCGTTGGCGCGCGCCGCGCAAGCTTTAATCAGGCCCAGCGCCCGAATGAATGGCCGCTGCAAACGTTGCGTGCTGATGGGGAAATTCTCAACCGCCCGCTGCGTCTGCGCTCCATAAAGCGCATCCAGCGGGACTTTCATCTCTCCCATGCTGTCGTGTTCAATTCTGTAGGAGCCGGCCATATTGTTTCCTCAACCCAGCAGTTCGAGATAGCGCGCGACCGCGTCGATACCCCTGTAGAAATTGGGCAGAAACAGCTTCTCATTCGGCGAGTGAAGATTGTCGTCCGGCAGGCCAAAGCCCATCATCACGCTGGGTATTCCCAGGTACCGGTCAAACAGGCCAACGATTGGAATCGATCCGCCGGAGCGGGTGTAAACGGTTTCATTGCCGAACACTTCAGTCATTGCTATCGCCGCCGCGCGGATGTAGCGGCTATCGGTTGAGACCAGCGACGGCGGGGCGGAATGAAGCGTTCTAAATTCAGCGGCAACCCCGCGCGGACAGACGTCCTTTAGCGCGGCTTCCAGTTGCGATACCGCTTCGTCCGGCCGCTGATCCGCCACCAACCGCATGCTGAGCTTGGCAACTGCGCGTGCCGCAATCACCGTCTTCGCGCCTTCGCCGGTGAAGCCGCCACGGATGCCGTGTACCTCCAGCGTGGGCCGTGCCCACAGCCGCTCGAACAGCGTTACCTCAGGCTCTCCAGTGAGCGCGCGTACTTTCACTTCTTTCGTGCGGTACTCCTCGACATCGAAGGGAAGCTTGGCCCACGCGCAGCGTTCGTCCTCGCTGGGCGGTTGAACCCGATCGTAGAGGCCGGGAATGTGAATATGCCCGTCGCGATCCTTCAGTGCGCACAGAATTTCCGCAATGGCCTGAATCGGATTCGGCGCGGCGCCGCCGTACACGCCGGAATGCAGATCCTGCTCCGCGCCTTCGACGTGCAACTCACCGTAGACGATGCCGCGGAGACCAACGCAAATCGTCGGCAGCTCCGGGGCAAACATCTCCGTATCGCTGATGATCGCTGCGTCGGCGCGAATCCGCTCGGGCTTTGCGGCAACGTATTCCTCAATGTGCCTGCCGCCGGATTCTTCTTCCCCTTCAATCAGAAACTTTACGTTCACTGGAAGCCGGCCATGTTGGTGCAACAGTTTCTCCACCGCGTTGATAAGGATCAGCGTCAATCCTTTGTCGTCGGCTGCGCCGCGGGCGTAGATGTTTTCACCGCGAATAGTGGGCTCGAAGGGTGGTGAGATCCATTCGTCCAGCGGGTCGGGCGGTTGCACGTCGTAGTGGCCGTAAAGCAGCAGTGTTGGTTTTCCGGGTGCGTCCAGCCATTCGGCATACACTAGCGGATTCCCGCAGCCTTCGATGAGCCCGGCATTCCGCAAGCCGGCCCGCTTCAGTTTGTCGCGCAGGAAGACCGCCGCGCAGGCAATGTCCGGTTGATGGGCGGGATCCGTGCTGATGCTTGGGATCCGCAGGAAGTGCTGAAGTTCGTCGAGATACCGTTCTTTATCGGTCATCGACTCCAGTGTAATTGTACGATGGAAGTGCCGTGCATACAAACAAACTGATCGACGAGAAGAGCCCCTACCTGCAACAGCACGCTCATAACCCGGTGAACTGGTATCCCTGGGGTCCTGAGGCGTTTGAGAAAGCCCGGTCCGAAGACAAGCCCATTTTTCTTTCCATCGGCTATTCCACGTGTCACTGGTGCCATGTGATGGAACGGGAATCGTTCGAATCGGAAGAATTGGCCGAGGTGCTGAACGCTTATTTCATCCCTGTGAAAGTGGACCGGGAGGAGCGCCCCGACGTGGACCGCATTTACATGAGCTTCGTACAGGCCAGCACCGGAAGCGGCGGTTGGCCAATGTCGATTTTCCTCACACCCGATCTGAAGCCCTTCTACGGCGGTACTTACTTTCCGCCGGATAACCGCTACGGCCGGCCGGGATTCCGGTCGATTCTTGGCCAGCTTGCAAAATCATGGCATGAAGACCGCGAACGCATTGTGGAATCAAGCATCGAAGTCTTGGAGCAGTTGAAGGGTTATGCCCGCGTGGCGGCTGAATCAAAAACCGTTCTCGACCAAAGTATTTTAGATTCGTGTTATTCCCAGTACCGGCGCTCTTTCGATTCGAAGCTTGGCGGCTTTGGCGGCGCACCGAAATTCCCTCGCGCGGTAACCCTCAATTTTCTGCTTCGTTATTTTGCAAGCACTCAGAATGAGGAAGCTGTGGACATGGTTTTGCTCACGCTACGT
>JANYCV010000175.1 GCA_025360145.1 Acidobacteriaceae bacterium | reverse complement strand
GAATAGCACGGTGTGCCGTACCTCGAGCGGCATTGGCGCGGGGCTGCCTCCCGACAGCCGCCGCAGCGATTCCTGCAGCATGATGCCGCTAGACACATTTACGGCATAACTTGTCACTGTGGAATCGGAGCCGTCTATCAGCACCAGGACGGTGGCCTGTTGGCCATACTGCAACCGGCGTGAGAAATCGACGGGGATTTTTATGGCCGCCTTGGCTTTGCCTGAGACAATCGCACTCTGAAGATCGCTATCGGATTGCGCGATGCCGATCATTTTGAACGCATCGGAATTCGCGAACATCTCAAGCAGCCGCCGGCTCTCCTGCGTTCGTGCTTCATCGAGAACAATGGTCGGAATCCGCCTGATATTGGTATCGATGGCGAATCCGAAGAGCAAGAGTTGCATTATCGGAAGAAAGAGTGCGAAGAAGAGCGTGGCTGGATCGCGCGAGATATGCGTGAACTCTTTACGGCACACGGGCCAGGCGCCGGAGAACGGATTGCCTCTTCGCTTCGCCAGCGTCATCGCGTCGCCGAAGCCTCATGACGAGTGAGGGTTACGAATACGTCTTCCAGCGACGGAGCGACGGAGCGGATGGCCGAATCGCCGCAGCCGCTCGAGGTTAGGTCGCGGGCGAGTTGATCGCGTCCGGCGGACTTATCTATTAACATGTGGATGGCGCGGCCGAATATGGTGGCTTCGCGAACGTAGGAGAGGTTGCGCACGATGCCGAGAACGGCAGCCGCATTCGGACATTCCAGTTCAATCCGCTCGGTTCCCGGGGGATTCGCCGCGGGCGACTGCTTCAATTCGTCCACGCTCCCAATGGCGATCAGCTTCGACAGGTAGATGTAGCCGACGCGGCCGCAGCGCTCCGCCTCATCCATATAATGCGTGGTGACGAAAAAGGTAACGCCTTCGCCGGAGAGCCGGAACAACAGATCCCACAGCGCGCGGCGGGCTACCGGGTCGATTCCCGCGGTTGGTTCGTCGAGAAACACCACCTCTGGAGAATGGATGATGGCGCATGCCAATGCCAGCCGCTGTTTCCAACCTCCGGAGAGTCTGCCCGCGCGGCGATCGAGGTAAGGCTCGAGCGACGTTAGTTCGATCACTTCCTTCTTCCGCCGATCGAGCGTTACGCCGTCCAGCCCGTAGACGCCGCCATAGAAATCCATGTTCTCCACCACGGTCAGGTCTTCGTATAGGCCGAACTTCTGCGACATATAACCGACGTGCTGCTTGATCGCTGTGGATTCTTTCCGAATGTCCATGCCGAGAATGCTGCCCGTCCCGTTGCTTACCTTCAGCAACCCGCACAGCGCTTTGATGATGGTGGTCTTACCGGAACCGTTCGGTCCCAGGAAGCCGAACACTTCGCCTCGTCCCACGGTGAAACTTACGTTATCCACTGCCGTGAAATCGCCGAAGCGGATGGTCAGATTCTCGGCCGTGATCACGGGTGCCATGGGCTACTTCTGAACCTGCAACTGGACCGTCGCCGCCATCCCGGATTTCAGCAGGCCGGTGCTGTTATCCAGCCTTACTTTTACGCCGAACACCTGGTGGCTGCGGTCTTCCCTTGTTTGAATGTTGCGGGGAAGGAATTCTCCACGATCGGAAATCTGCTGGATGGCGCCGGCGAAGTGTTGGCCGGGAAACGAATCCACTTGCACACTGGCCGATTGCCCTACCGCGATGCGTCCGAGTTCGGGTTCGGGAACGTAGACTTTTACCCAGAGTTGCGAAGCCTCCAGCAGCGTAACCACGGCGCGGCTGGCCGGGACCAGATCGCCGGGCCGCACGCTCACCACTTCCACGCGCGCTTCGGTTGGCGCCACTACTTCACTCTCCGCCACGCGCACTTCCATCTCGGTGAGCTGCGCCTTCGCCTGGGTGAGCCGCGCACTTGCTTCGGCGACTTCTTCCTTGCGGTAGCCCTTATGCATCATCTGTTCGGCGGCCTGGGCGGAACGATAGCGCTGTTCCGCGGCGCGGATCTCTTCAGAGCGTGTGCCGGCGCGCAGCAACACCAGCCGCTGCCGGGCTGATTCAGCGCGGCCGGAGAGTTGGTCCCGGCGCGAGCGCGCGTCGTCATGCGCCTGGGCGGAGACGTCGCCCGACGTAGTCAGTTTGTCAACGCGGGCGAATACCGACGCTGCATTCGACGCATCGGCTTTCGCCGCTTCATAATCCGCCAGAGCCTGGGCGATTTCTTCCGGCCGGGGGCCGTGCTGCAATTGTTGGAGTGACGCGAGCTCCCGGCGCGTGGCGGCTTCGGCTTGCTGGATCTCCTCCGGGCGGTATCCTGCTTGCAGTCTGGCGGCCTGGGCCTCGGCTTCCGCAACGCGCCCCCGCAACTGCTCCCGCTGGGCCAGTAACTCATCGACATCGAAGCGGACCAGAATCGCACCCGTTTTTACCTGTTGTCCTTCCTCCACCAGCACCGCGCGCACACGGCCGCCGACTTTCGATCCCACCTGAATTTCTCGAGTTTCCACCGTGCCCGATAGTTGTAGCGCGGATTGCCCATTTCGACTTGCGCCCAGAAACAGGTAGGCTACCACCGCGGCCAGCGCCGCGATTGCCAGCACGATTATCACCGGTTTCTTCATCGTCTCTTTCCAGGATCAAACCCATCGGCCGCCAACTGTAAGCGAACCTTCATGGTCTTTGAGAGCCAGCCGCGTTTAAGGCTGGGATCCATCAGCCATTCCAATGTTGTGCCGACGTAGAGAGAAAACATAGATTCGGCAACCACTGCCGGATCTCCGCGCAGCAGGCCGCTGCCGCGCAACTCCGAGAGCGCCTCCGCCAGCGCTGCCGTGAAGCGTTTCGTCGATTCGACATACGAAGACCGGCTGACCGGATGCATCAGCACCTGAAGCGCCAAGCCTCTGCTCTGCTCGCCCATCTGTTCATTCTCTTCGCAGAACTCCAGGAACAATGAGACCACATGCCGCAGCTTTACCTTGTGCCGCAGGGTGAGATGGCTGTGCAGGAGGCTTTGCATCGCCTCGATGCGAGACGTGCCCACTGCCGCCAGGATCATGTGTTTTTGGGGGAAATAGTTGAAAAAGGTGGCCCGCGAGATGCCGGCGCGTTCGCAGATCAGCGCCACCGGAACGTTGTCGAAACCATGTCCCGTAAACAGCGACATCGCGGTTTTTGTGATCTCAAGCTGGGTGTTTCGCTTCTGTTTTTCTCTGAGGTTGAGAGAAGTCATCGGACTGCCGTCCAGAAGTTAGACTATAGTCTAAGATCGAGAGACAAGTCAACCCAGACGTGTCTTGAGCCACGCGGCAATATCGCGGAGACTTTCAGGGGATACCGTGTGCGGCATGGAATACTCGCGATAGGTCAAGTCCACCGGCAAAGTTTGCAGCTTGTCGCGGATTCCGCGTCCGTTGCTGATTGGAAGCATCTGGTCCAATGTGCCGTGGACAACCATCATCGGGAATCCCTGCAATTGAGACGGGGGCGCGATTTTCGGCTCAATTTCCGGCATCAGGCGTCCGCTCATGCCCACCACGCCGGCGAATTTCTTCGGTTCGGTGAGCGACGCGGCCAGACTCATGATGCAGCCCTGACTGAACCCCATCAGGAATACGCGGTTTGGGTCGGCGCCGTAGGTTTCCACCAGTTCGTCCACAAACTTCAACACCAGCAGCCGGCTGGCCTCCGCCTCCTCCGGCTTGATCACAATGCCGGTAGGGGTGAATTGAATATGGAACCATGCGTAGGCGCCGCGTTCCATCGTGATGGGCGCTCGCGCGCTGACAATTAGAAACCGTCCGTCGAGCGAAGGTGCCAGTCCCATCAGATCCTGTTCGTTGCTGCCGATTCCATGCAGCAACAGCAGCAGCGGGGGCCGTCCCTTGGAAGGAACGGCCGGCTGCCGGACGATATGCGTTAGCGAAAGCTGCTTCATTTCCGGGTTAGTTCTACATCCAGTGTAATGGTGATGTCTTCCCCCACCAGCAGTCCGCCGGATTCGAGCGCCTGATTCCAGGTAAGACCGAAATCCTTGCGATTGAGTTTCGTTGTGGCCGACGCGCCGACTTTCCTGTTGCCCCAGGGATCTTTGACTTCTTCGGTGGGCCCTTCCAAACTTAACACTGCTTCCCTGGTTACGCCGCGGATGGTTAAATCGCCAACCACTTTCAGTGTGTCCGGTCCAGTCCGCGCGAACGACTTCGAGACGAATGTGATGGTGGGAAAGTTCGCCACATCCAGGAAATCCGCGCTCTGAAGATGCGCATCGCGCTGCGGCTCACTGGTGTTCAAAGTGGACGCATCAATTACGGCCTCCAGCTTGGAATTGCTCAGGTTGCCGGCGTCGAAAACAACGGTACCGGTCACTTTTGAAAACTCGCCACGGACGTTCGAAACCATCATGTGGCGGACTTTGAAATGCGCACGGGAATGCGCGGGGTCGATTTCATATTGGGCCGGTTGACCGGCGGCAGCAGCTTGACTCATGGTGATTTCTCCTGAAATACAAATGTTTGAAACACTAACCGTTGACAACGACTATTGGACCTGTGAAAACCGTTATAGCCCTTCTCTCAACTGCTCCAGCAGTTCGATCAAAACTTTCGTCTCTCCCCTACTGATGTTCCGCATCAGTTTTCGATTCCACTTTTCAATCGGTTCGTCCAATTGATTTACCAGTTCCAGGCCGCCGGGGGTCAACTGAATGGTGACAAACCGGC
>JANYCV010000164.1 GCA_025360145.1 Acidobacteriaceae bacterium | reverse complement strand
CTCCAAAGCGATCGTCCTAACCAACGAATCCCAACAAATCTTCGACGACCTCCACCTCGCTTACGTCCACGAATTCCAACCCGAAAGCACCGTAGAAATGGACCTGATCGACCAAATGGTAGCGTCCCAATGGCGTCTCCGCCGCATCTGGCGCATGCAAACCGCCGCCCTCGACCTCAAAATGGACCAACAGGAAGCGGAAATCGCAAAAGCATTCAAACAGATCGACCAGACCACCCGCGTGTCGGTAGCCTTCACCGCATTAGCCAACGAAGAAAAGGCCCTCGACCTCTATTTAAGGTACGAAATCGCCTACACCCGCATGCACCAAAGGGCCATAAACAGCCTCTCCAAACTCCGAAAAGAGAAATTACGAAACGACCCGGAACCGCCCCCGCCGGCAATCGTCAACGTAAATTGCGAAACGACCCCACCAGTGGAACCGAAACCCAAAATCGATCCAATCAGCAGCGCCGCCATCGAGGGACCTCTAAAGAATGCACCGTTGCCTCAAGTACAATCGTCCGCCAGGAGAGATAAGATGGATTCGTAATCCCGGTAACTCTATCAATATGTCAGCAACTCTTCGATCCGCCATGACCGTGGCCGGTATACTTCTCGGCTCCGGCTGTTTGACACTCCCGCTACCGGCCCAGCAGGCCGCGGCAAAAGTAGATTTCCAACGCGAAGTGCGTCCGATTCTGTCCGACGCCTGCTTCCACTGTCATGGTCCCGACAAAGAAACGCGGATGACCGGGCTGCGCCTCGACACGCGCGAAGGTGCTTTTTCACCACGCAAAAACGGCACTCCGATTATCCCAGGGAAGCCCGCCGACAGCTTGCTCTATCAGCGGATCATCGAAGAGAAAGTGGGCCGGCGGATGCCCCCCGCGTCTTCTCACAAGACGCTCACCGGCAAACAGAAAGATACTTTGAAACGCTGGATTGAAGGTGGTGCCGATTGGAAAGAGCACTGGGCATTTATCACTCCTGCGCGTCCTGAAGCGCCGCCAGTGAAGTCCGCGCAGTGGGCCCGGACACCCATTGACCGATTCCTGCTCGCGAAAATAGAGGCCGCCGGCCTTACTCCCGCCGCGCCCGCCGGCAAGCGAACGCTAATCCGCCGGGTGTCCTTGGACCTGACCGGACTTCCTCCGTCGCCTGAACAAGTAGAGGCGTTTCTTTCCGACAAATCTTCCGGCGCCTATGAAAAGCTAGTGGATCGCCTGCTAGCCTCGCCTCAGTATGGAGAGCATCGCGCGCGTTACTGGCTGGATGCCGCACGCTACGCCGACACCCATGGATTGCACATCGATAACTATCGCGAAATGTGGCCCTATCGCGATTGGGTAATCGGCGCGTTTAATCGAAACATGCCATTCGATCGATTCACCATCGAACAGGTGGCCGGCGATCTGTTGCCAAACAAAACGTTGGAGCAACAGATTGCATCCGGGTTTCATCGCTGCCAAGTCTCCACCAACGAAGGCGGCGTAATTGAAAAGGAAGTGGAGGCAATGTACGCCAAGGATCGTGTGGACACCACAGGCACGGTTTTTCTGGGGATGACCATCGGCTGCGCCACCTGTCACGATCACAAATTCGACCCCATTCTGCAGAAAGATTTTTACGCCATGGCCGCGTTTTTCCGCAATACGACGCAGGCAGCGCTGGACGGAAACATTCCAGATACGCCGCCCCTTGTGGTTGTTCCCAAAATGCAGGACCGACCCCGCTGGTTAGAGTTGAATGCGGAGGTCGAGTCGCTGAAGAACAATCTCACAGCGGCGCGCAAGGCTCCGAATGCAGCTTTCGACCGCTGGCTCGAATCGAAGGAGCGCAAGAAATTGCGCACGCCTCTCGATGCTTCGGCGGAGATTTTAGTGGTTTCCGTAGATAGTAAAGCGCATATTTCGAGGGGGCGCTCGACAAAGAATCTCGCGTTGGCTTCCGGTGTAACCGTGGGTGAATCGGAGAAGCGGCAGGCATTGCGGTTCAGCAGCAAGTCCGCGCTTTCATTTCCGAATCTGGACTACATCACCGGCGATAAGCCCTTCTCCATTTCGGCGCTAATCTATCTGCCGAAGGGCGAGGGTAATTTCACCGTTGCCAGCCAGCTAAACCGCATCAAAGTGGATCCGCCGGAGGTGACCAAGGAAGGCGATGTGCGCAAGGAGATTTTGCGCGGATGGGCGATTGAGATCAACGCCCGCTCGCCATTTCTCCGGCTGCTCGGCGACGACGGAAAAGGCATTCAGATTCGCGGCAGTTCCGCGCGCCGTTTGAAGCCAGGCGCCTGGTATCAACTGACATTCACCTACGATGGCAGCCGCGAACAACCGGGTCTTGGTCTCTATGTGGATGGCGCGGCGATTGCCACCGAAGGGCGCGGGGATGCCATCACGCAACTTACCGGAACTCTGCGGACGAAAGCTCCACTGGTTTTGGGCGGCAATGGAAAGGATGGTTTCTTTGCCGATGGAGCCATCGCCGATCTGCGGATATTCAACCGCGTGATCACCGAAGAAGAATCGCGCTTGGTGGGCGTCTGGCCGGATCTAGCCGAATCGCGTGCCAAGGACGCAAGCCAGTTGACCGGCGGGCAGAACGACGCGCTGCGGCTGTACTTCCTCAATGGAGAAGATTCCAGTTATCGCGCGCTTGTGGCGCAGACCAACAAGGCAAATGCGGAGCGCCGGGAAATTCGCCGCCGCGGTGCGGTCACGCTGGTAATGGCGGAAAAGCCGGACACCAAGCCGATGGCCAATATTCTGTATCGCGGCCAATATGACCAGGAACGGGAAGAGGTGGAGCCCAACTCCCCATCCGCACTGCCTGCGATGAAGGATTCGCTGCCGCGGAACCGGCTCGGCCTGGCGCAGTGGCTGGTAGATCCCGCGAATCCATTGGTGGCGCGCGTGGCCGTGAATCGGTTCTGGCAGGAAGTGTTCGGCACGGGCATTGTGAAGACCGCGGAAGATTTCGGGTCGCAGGGCGAGGCCCCTTCGCACCCCGAACTGCTTGACTGGCTGGCGGTGGAATTTCGAGAGTCCGGCTGGGATGTGAAAAAGCTATTCCGCCTGATCGTGACGTCCGATGCCTACAGGCAGGAATCCGTATCGACGGACGAGAAAGTGAAGAAAGATCCCGAGAATCGTCTGCTGGCGCGCGGGCCCCGTTTTCGTATGGATGCGGAAATGGTTCGCGATTATGCCTTGTCCGCGAGCGGTCTTCTGGCGCCCGCCATAGGCGGTCCAAGTGTAAAGCCATATCAGCCGGAAGGCCTATGGGAGACCGTTGCCATGTCAGGTAGCAACACCCGCTACTA
>JANYCV010000001.1 GCA_025360145.1 Acidobacteriaceae bacterium | reverse complement strand
CCGATCCGGAAGAGCGAACCGGCCTACGCCACTACATTCGCCGTTGAGGATTTCCCCACTCTCGGCATGCATCAAATGGAACCCTCCCCGCTTGGGAGGTTCTGGGGCAACGCCACCAAGCCGGTGAAATCCGCAGCCGTGGTGGCTGCCGCGGTTGTCATTATAGGCGGCGGGTACTTTATCTTTAGCCCCAGCCAATCCTCCGAACCGGCCTATGTTCCGGGCCCCACCGCAATTACCGAAGGCAGTTCTCCCGGCATGGTGATCGGTGGCGGCGGCTGGACCACGAGCTGGGGCGCGGATGCCCCGGCAAATAAGGGCAAACAGATTTCTCTCTTCCGTCCGTCGATGTCGATGACCGATTATCGCTTCGAGTTCCGGGGCCAGATTGAAAAGAAGGCTGTCGGCTGGATCTTCCGCGCAGCGAATCCGAAGAACTACTACGTGGCGAAAATCGAAATCATCAAATCCGGGTTGAATCCCATCGTAGCGCTTATCAAATACGCTGTAATCAAGGGTGTAGAGGGAACCCATACCCAAGTCATGTTACCCAATGACTTCAAGATGGACACATCCTTCCGGGTGCGCATGGATGTGAAGGGTAACAAATTTACCACATACATCCAGGACAAGCTGGTCGACTATTGGAGCGACGATCAAATTAAGTCCGGCGGCGCTGGCTTCTACACGGCACAGGGCGAACGGGCTCAGATCCGGTCCTCTCAAATCGCCTATCTTGGCGCGAACTAGCAGAACAGGAAAACTCCATGGCAGAAAACGACAACGAATGGTTATGGTATGACGAAAATGAACCGGTTCAGACTTCGATCCGGATGGACGGCGCCTCACCGCAAATGGATAAGGCGGCGTTTTCCGCGGTGGAGGTTGTAAGGGCCGTACCGCTCCATCTGCAAGGCAAGAGCGACGAAGCGATCGAAGAGTTGAAGCGCGGCCTGCAAAAAGGGCTGTTTCTTTCCGAAATCTACTCGACTCTGGCGCAGATCTATTACGAGAAGCAGCGATACCAGGACGCGGCTGACACCTTTTCCAAGCTGGCTGGCGCAGAACCGAAGCACCGCACCGTCCACTATAATCTGGCAATCTGCCTGGAGAAACTGGGCAAAAACCAGGAGGCGGCCGATGCGTTCCGCAGGGCGCTGGAGTTCGATTCCAAGCGATCCGATGCGCGTCTCGGGCTGGCGGTATGCCAGTTGCGCCTGAAGCAACCGGAACTGGCCGCCGATCACTTCGATCAGTACCTGAGCACCAACAGCGATAGCGAAACGGCGCAATTCGGGAAAGCGGTGTGCGCCCATATGCTGAACCGCTTCGACGAAGCGGCCGCCGGATACAAAAAGATCCTCGCGAAAACACCCAACTCACCCGACGCGCTGGCGAATCTGGTGTCGCTTGGGTTGGCCGGCAAAGATTTCGGCATGGTGCGCGAGTATGCGGATAAGCTTCTTAAGGTAAAGCCTCTGGCACGGATTGCGCTGGAAGGCCTTGCCGCGGCAGCGCTCGCGTCGGGCAAGTTCGACGTGGCAGCGCAGCGCTGCGCCGAACTGGTGAAGGCCGCCTCCGATTCGTTTGAAGCCCAGTACAACCTCGGAGTCGCCTACCAGAAGCTGGGGCGTCTCGACCAAGCGGTCCGCGCCTATTCCGACGCCATCCGTATCAACCCGAATTCCGAACAGGCGCAGGCAAACCTGGGCGTCGTCTTGCAGGAGAAGGGCGATGCGGACGGCGCACGTAGCGCCTACGAGCGGGCCCTTCAAATCGCTCCGGATCTGTCGGCCGCCCTGTGGAACATGGCCCTGCTGGCCGATCAGCGCGGGGACGACGAGGAAGCCGCCATCCTTTACTCGGAAGCGGTGGCGAAGAAGCCCGATTGGGAAGAAGCATGGTTCCGCCTGGGCTATATTCAACTGCAACAGGGCGACTACCCGGCCAGTATCGAAGCCTTTAGCGAGTGCCTGAAGAGGCGCACCGATTGGGCCGACGCGCACCTGAACCTGGGCTTGGCCTACTGGTGGGCGGGCGAGCGGGAATCGGCTCGGAGTTCGCTGGAGAAGGCGTATTCCACCCAGCCATCGTCTGTCGAAGCGCTCCGGAGTCTGACGGCTCTCACTGTGGAACTCAACGATCTTAAGAAGGCACAGGACTACCAGGCGAAGCTCAACAAACTCGGCGACCGGAGTGCGGAGCTCAGCTACAATTTCGGCATCGCGTTCCAGGAAGCAATGCGTTACGAAGACGCCGCCAAAGCCTACCGCGAAGCCATCGGCCTCAATCCAACTTTCGCGGAGGCACACCTGAACCTTGGTCACGCGCTGAAAGAGCTGGGGCGGGAGCAGGAAGCCAAAGCCAGTTGGGATCTGGCCATTGCGACCAAGCCCGACCTCGCCAGAGATTATTTCTAGACCTCTTCACCTAGCCGGGTTGCAGTAGTCGTTTACGATACGGCAACCCGGTCTCCCTTCCGTTATCGGCGCGTACTGGCAAATCCATCGCTAACCCTAAATCCGGAAGTTCGAAAGCTACGGATCGTGCCAACTCGCTGCAACGCCTCAGGATTTCAACTGCTTCGCAGTTCACCATTCGGGTGATAACTGATTTCGTTACAATCACTTGCTGGCTAAAGACCTATCCGCTATTGGGTGGATCTAACTGCCGGATTTAGGCTAACCGTTTTTTTGCCCACGTCGACATCACGGCTCTGCGGGAACATCAGCCGGCGTTTCTGATTCAGCTTCTGGGCGGCCCCAGCCAATATCGTGGCCGCAATGGGAAGACGGCCCACGCCGGGTTGCAAATTCAGAAGAAGGACTTTTATTCGATGGCGGGCCATCTGGTAAACGCCCTGTCTGCGATGGGTATGCACAAGGACACCATCGGCGAAGTGGTGGACCGGGTTGAACCGTTATCGTGCGAGATCGCCGATCACCCTGCCACAGCCTGGTGTAGCGCGGCAAGCAGAATGCCGATGATCCTGGCCGGCTGTTTGCGCGGCTTTCGTCGATACTCAGCCACTCGGGAGCCCCAAATAACGGCCCCGGTGCTGGTCTTAGTCCTCAGGATTTTGAACGCCCCACACCAGCAGGGTGTCCGGGAATTGCCTTGGCGGTCACATATTTTGTGGAGTCGAAGACGAGATGTCGTAACTAGGTATGTGCTTGTCTCAAGTGGGTACGGTCTCGCGGCTGGCGCATTGGAGCATTCGTCCCGCTTCCAGCAGCGGGACGAGGGCGTCCGGTGCCGGGTGTGCCCAGCATGGGCAGAATCTAATTGGATGAAAGGAGCCAATCGGGGCCGATGACGGCAACCGTAGCGAAACGCAAG
>JANYCV010000193.1 GCA_025360145.1 Acidobacteriaceae bacterium | reverse complement strand
TTTGTCTCCGGACGCCGCTGCCCGTCCCGCCTGGACCGTTCGTTCGCGGGTCTGTTCGCTTCGCTGGGCGATGTGAATCATCACCTGCGGGCGGCGAAGAAGCGAGGCCGCTTGCGAACCACTGTGCCGTATCTCTAGCGTAGTGTCCGAGAAATAAGTGGACATGCCAAGTTGTGTCACATCCTAAGCATTCACCCAAAACTTCTCGTTCCCCGATGTTCATCTGCAGCCATTACTTATGCGCCGCGGATTTTGCGCGAAATCGTAGTATTCGATCTGTCCAGCTAATTCGCAGACACTACACTAGCGGCAAAGCGAGCGGTCCCGCAAACTACATCTCGCCGAGCAGATGCCCCATTTTTTCTTTTTTTGTTCGAAGGTAGACTTCCGTGCCGGCCATCGGCTCCACGATGCAAGGGACCCGTTCCACCACCTGGACCCCAGCCTTCTCCAACGCCTGAATCTTCTCCGGATTGTTCGAGAGCAACCGGACCTGGTGGACATTCAGATGCTTTAAAATCGCCCCCGGCATTTCGTAGATGCGAAGGTCGGCCTTGAAGCCCAGCCGTTCGTTCGCCTCCACCGTATCCGCGCCGCCGTCCTGCAGTTCGTAAGCCCGCAGTTTGTTCATCAGGCCGATGCCCCGGCCTTCCTGGTGTTCGTAGAGAATAATCCCGCGGCCTTCCTCGCCCACCATGTACAACGCAAGTTCCAGTTGCGCCCGGCAATCGCAGCGGAGGCTGTGAAAGACATCCCCGGTGAGGCACTGGGAGTGGACGCGCACCAGCGGCGGCGAGCTGTGAATGTCGCCCATGGTGAGTACAACGGCTTCCTCCACGCCGGACGCCGAATGCCCTTCGTAGCCGTGAATACGGAAATGCCCGAACCGCGTGGGGAAGTCCGCATCGGCAATTTTCAGGAGTTGGAAAGCTTTGCTGGACGCAATCACTGGATACTTCATTATAATGGCCCAAGGTCCGCATGCTTGAAGAACGATTAGTTACCTTGCTCGTCAAGCTTGCGGTTGCGGCTTCCCTCGCCAGCCTTCTTGTGCGTTCGAATAAGTTTAAACGCATGCTGCTGCGCGAGGAACGGACCTTCAATCAGCGAATCCAACTGGCCTTGGGATTCGCCAGCATTTTCGGCGCCGGGGTCGCCACGCGCGTACTTACCGGCATCTACAAATCGGTGGACCTCGGCCTGGAAGGCAGTCTGCTGTCAGGCATTCTCGGCGGGTATGTCACCGGCCTGGTATCGGGAATCCTGATCGCGGTCCCGGCCATGATGAATGGCGAGTTTCTGACCATGCCGCTTTACGCCGGTGTGGGAGTGCTGGGCGGCGTATTGCGGGACTTGGCTCCGGAGACCGAGGAAATTTGGCGCTTCTCCCCGCTTCCCGACCTGAAGCTCTACCTCGACCCGCGCCGCCAAGGCTTCCAACTGTTCTTCCTGCTGACCATTCTGTTCGCCGAATTTTTGCGATGGTCGGCGCTGCGGGTTTTTGAGCCGCGATTCCTCTTCTCCACGTACCTACCGGCCGATACGCAGCCGCTGACGGTGATCGCCATTTTCGCGACAACGGTTTTCGCCACCACGCTGCCCCTCAAGATCTGGAACAACACGCGAAATGAGGACAAGCTGGAAACCCAGCAGAGGCTGTTGCAGGACGCCCGGATGGCGGCGCTGACCAGCCAGATCAACCCGCACTTTCTGTTTAATACACTAAACTCAGTATCTTCGCTGGTCCGAACCGATCCGGAGAAGGCGCGCGGCGTGATCTATAAACTTTCAAATATCTTACGCCGCCTGCTGCGGAAACACGAGAACCTGAGTCCTTTGAGAGACGAGTTGCAGTTTATTGACGACTACATGGCTATCGAACTGGTCCGCTTTGGCGATAAACTACGATTCGTCAAGGAAGTGGATCCGGACACGCTGGACCGGCTGGTGCCGAGCATGCTTTTGCAGCCTCTGGTGGAGAACTGTATCAAGCATGGTTTGAGCAGCAAGGTGGAAGGCGGTATGATTCGAATACGTAGCCGCCTGGTAAACGGACGGTTGCACCTTACAGTGGAAGACGACGGGGTTGGCATCCCGGAGGCGAAACTGGCTACACTATTCGAGCAGGGCATCGGTGTTAGTAACGTCAATGAGCGGTTGAAGGTATTGTTCGGAAACGATTACCGGATGTGGATTGACAGCCGGCCCGGCCAGGGCACGCAAACTGAGATTGAAATTCCGGAATCGCGCGCGAACCTCGCGGCCGTTTCCTAGGTGAAGCTCGAAAATATGGACTCACGACTGAACAAGATGACTCTGCCGTTTCTGTTGGCAGCCAGAGATGGAATGCCGAAGACGATTGCCGAGAGAACCAGACGTGTATACGATCGCCTGTCCGGGGTCTACCCCGCTTCCACTTTTTTCTTCCACTCGAAGGCGCACCGCAGAGTCATGGAAGTCTGCGAAATTCGCGACGGGATGAAGGTGTTGGAGGTGGCTACGGGTTCCGGCGAGATGTTCCGGCGGCTGGTGAAGGTGAATCCGAGCGGAGCGACGATTGGTTTGGATCTGTCGCCAAACATGGCGGCGAAGACGCAGCGGCGGGCGCGCATGGAGTTCCCCAATGCGCGGACGCAATGCAAGGCGGTGGATGCACGGTACATGCCGTATCGCGACGATACGTTCGATGCGGTGGTGTGTTGTTACATGCTGGAACTGTTGTCCTCGGACGACATTGTGCGCGCGCTGCTGGAATTCCGCCGGGTGCTGCGGCGGCGCGGCACGATGACGCTGGTACTGATCGGCGAGAACACGGAGATCTTCAACCAGCTCTACAAGGTGGCCGGAAAGGTGGCACCGGCGTTCTGGGGCCGGCAAGTGGAACAGGACATTCCGGAGTTGATTGAGTCGCTGGATTTCCGGATTGTGACGGACCGGATGGTGAAGCAGACGGGCTATCCGTCGCGGGTGCTGACGGCGCTGAAGTAACTTGACAGTAGGGGACGTAATCGGTAGAGTGGAAGAGCTTACCTACCACGCGCGCCCGTAGCTCAGTTGGATAGAGCGTCTGGCTACGAACCAGAAGGTCGCATGTTCGAGTCATGCCGGGCGCACCAGAAAACTCCAATAAAAACACACTTCGCAGAGTCTTCATGGGACGGAGTGTATGCTCAAATCTGACAATCTGGATGCGCTACTTTCGTTTTATCGAGGATTGATGACCGGCGCTGAGCGCTCGCGCTTTGCAGGGGCTTTGCTTCAACGTCTCGATGGCAAGTTCAAGGATACCTCGACGTTTCCTACTTTAGAGCCTGTCCCGTTTCCCGGTTTTTTCGAAACCTAAATTTCCCCTATTAAAAAGACTGGGGCTACGA
>JANYCV010000580.1 GCA_025360145.1 Acidobacteriaceae bacterium | reverse complement strand
CGGCGAATTCGAGACGGCCCGAGCCTTTAGTGAAGATTTTCGGCGGACCACTGGAGAGTATGGTGACGTTGCGTGGCGGAGTTTCTTCGCCGAGGTTGTTGCGGTCGCCGCGCAGGAAGAGCTTTTGCTTTTTCAGGTTCTCCACGTCGCTGATGATTTGCAGATACGGGTACTGCTCCGGGATCTCCTTCTTATAGCGGTCGAGATCCTTGCGCAAGGCGGCTAGGTAGGTTTTGAACTCGCCTTGCAGGAAACGGGCGATGCCGTTCTCGCCGTAGATGAGAATTCCTTGTTTATCGTAGAGATCGCGCCAGAGAAAATACTTGTCGCGTTCGAGGGAAAGCAGGTCGGCGTTGCTGAGATCGCCCCGTTCATTGGAGCCGCCGAGGCGGATGAGGTTCTTTTCCTCGATCGCCTTCTTCTCTGTGAAAACTGCCAGCGCGAGGGCCTGAAATTCTTCTGAGATCTTGCGCACCTCCGCTTCCGGCTTCTTTGCAGCGACGGCGTCCAGGAAGGGTTTGAGGTACGGGTGTTCGCGCTTGGGCTTGCGGAGATACGCGACCCAGTTGTTGAGCGTTTCGAGATCGAGCCCGGCTTCGGCGGCGTTCGTTTCGCGGTCTTCCAGCTTATCCTTGCGAACGGCCATCAGGTAATCGGCGGCGCGGGTGGCGTAAATTTGCGCCAGTTGCAAGCCTTGGCTGCGGACGTAATCATCCAACGTTTTCTGCTGGCCGTCGGCCTTCTTTTTTCGATCCTTGTATTCCATGACCACGGCCTCAGAGGCCAGCGGGTACTCGTTCATCTTCGTGTTGTTGAAAATGCCGAGGATGGAATAGTAGTCGGTCTGCGGAATGGGATCGAACTTGTGATTGTGGCACTGGGCGCAGGCTACGGTAAGGCCGAGGAAGCCGCGTGTAGTGACGTCGATCCGGTCGTCCTGGAATTCGGGACTGAGCGCGTAGAGGCCTAGGCCGGCAGCCGTTTTCGCCGGTTCGGGAAGTTGATCGCCGGCGATCTGCGCTTTGACGAAGAGATCGTAGGGCATGTCTTGATTGAAGGCGTCGATCACCCAGTCGCGGTAGCGGAAAGCGTTGGGGTGCGGGGTCTCGCCGGTGGGGTCGAGCTTGTTGTCGGAATAGCGGGCTACATCGAGCCAGTGGCGGCCCCAGCGTTCGCCGTAGCGCGGGCTGGCCAGCAGACGGTCTACTACTTTTTCGAACGCGTTCGAAGATTTGTCGGCGAGGAAGGCATCAATCTCTTCGGGCGTGGGCGGGAGGCCGGTGAGGTCGTAGGTGGCGCGGCGGAGGAGCGTGCGCTTATCGGCGGGCTTCACCGGCGTAAGCCCGGTCTGGTTCAGCTTGGCGACGATGAAGCGGTCGATGGGGGTGTTTGCGTGGACCTTCGGCGGGTCGGGCTTGAGGATAGGCTGGAACGACCAGAAGGCGCGCTGTTCAGGGGATACGATGTAGTCGCCGATTTTTGCGGCGGGGGCCACCGGGGCGTCCGGCCAGACTGCGCCGGATTTTACCCAGGCGGCGATCTGTTCGATTTCTTCGTCCTTGAGGCGGCCCTGCGGGGGCATTTTCAGCTCGCCCTGCTGGCGGATGGCTTGAATGAGCAGGCTGTGGTCGGGGTCGCCCGCGGTGACTGCGGGACCGGATTTGCCGCCTTTGAGCAGGGACTCGCGGGAGCGCATTTCGAGGCCCCCCATTTTCGATGCGGTGTGGCAGGCGAAGCAGTTTTTCGCGAGAACCGGGCGGACGCGCATTTCAAAGAACTCCTGCGCTTTGTCGTCGGCGGAGTAGAGGAGCGGAGCTAACAGGAGGGTAATGGGGAGATGGCGCATGGGCACAAATCTAAGCTTAGTTTATCGTAACTAAACGGTAACGAACATACGGGTGATTTCGTATGATGAATTGGTGGAAGCGACTGAATTCATAGTTCGCCTGATGGTCGCGCTGGCTCTGGGCGCGGCTATCGGCGTAGAGCGGCAGGTCAGCCATCATATGGCTGGCCTGAAGACGAACACACTAGTGGCTACCGGGGCCGCGCTGTTCATGGTTGTCGCAGCGTCGCTCAGCGGCGACGGAAGTGGCCGGCTCGCGGGGCAGATCATTACCGGCATCGGGTTCCTGGGCGGCGGCGTGATTCTGCGGGATGGCTTTCATGTGCGCGGGTTGAATACCGCGGCTACGTTGTGGTGCGCGGCGGCGGTGGGTACGCTGGCAGGCGTTGGTCTATTGATGCAGGCGGTGGTGGGGACTGTGGCCGTGCTGGCGATCAACGTGGGGTTGCGGCCGATCTCGGCGCGGCTTGGCGAAGAAGGATTTACGGGGCTGGGGCAGATTTCGGGGTATCAGGTGCGGATCGTCTGCCGGATGGAGAGTGAGGCTGCGGTGCGCGCGGGTTTGCTGGAACTGGCGCGGACTGCCAAGTTGGAACTGCGGTCGTTCAAGACCGAGGTGACGGGGACGGAGATGCTTGCGATGCAGGCGGAGCTGGCGCCGCCGGGGAAGAACGGGGCGCGTTTAGAAGAGCTGGTGCAGAGCGCCGGAGGATTGGACGGGGTTAATTCCGTGGAGTGGAAGGCGCTGGCTTGAGGTGTGGTGCTGAGGTTGGGTTGACGGAAAGTGCTGGCGGCGGGTCGTACAAATCGTCGACAGTATTCCTAAGGACACCAGAGGAAACTACTGCTTTCAGAACGGATTGGCGGAAGGCCTGGCCTTTCGCTTCGGCCCGCGCTTGCCAGGGTTCATCGCCAGTGGCTTCCGCTGTTCTTCGAGTCGGCGATTGATCTGGAAGCAAGAATAGTCTTCATTGCTTTCTGGAAACGGTCGAATGCCTTTGGCCCTTCGATGATCTCTGTTTGGGGCTTCCTACTTTAATCAAGGCGTAGCTGCGAGACTCAAATAACGGAGGGATGGGATGTTGGTTAGTCCCAGGACGTCTGATACGCGTCCGTATCCGGGCAACCGGTACCGGGCGATCCGGAAGGCGCTAAGAAGTCTCTCCTTATCGGTAAGGAGAGCTGCGCAAATGAACGCGGACGTGTAGATTGGGGGCATGGCAGGATCGGCCGGGATGAACCGCCAAGATTACCATGAACCATCAACCACCTATATTATTGCCCTCGCTGCTCTAAAATGACGTCTAGTGATGGGGCGCGGTAGCCGGGGCGGTACCGGGGACAGCGACGGGCGCGCCCACAGGGGCTGCGCCGGGTGCACCGGCGACCACAGGAGGCTTCACCTTCAGACCCAGGGGCTTCAAATCGCCGCGAGTGGCCTGGTCGGTGTAACACAAGCCCATGAAGACGCCAAGGAATGCAAAGCTGGTGACAAGGATGATCGAGTTCATTGGCTTGTCGTGAATCAGATGCATGAAGAAGAGCGCCACCAGAGATGCTTTGATGGTGGCGATGGTCAGCGCAATTACGACGTTCACCATGCCGGAACCGAACTGTACCTTTGATGCGGCAACGGTGATGAAAGTCAGTATCAGAAGTACGCCAAGCACGGCCGCGTAGATCTTCGGCGCATTTGCATCGTGACTGTCGTGGGTATTCGTAAGTGTCGTTTCGCTCATCGTCTATTTCTCAACTAATCAGATAAAGCAGCGGGAAAAGGTAGATCCAGATTAAATCGACCAAGTGCCAGTACAGCCCCACGAGATCTATGGGAGTGTAATATTTGTGGTTGAAATCGCCCCGTTTCGCCCGGAAGAAGATCCATGTGATTGCGGCCATTCCACCTAAGATGTGCAGCCCGTGAAGGCCGGTCATCATGAAGTAGAAACTGAAGAATACGAACTGATGAGGTACAGTGTCGCCGACGTGTGAATAGAACTTGCCGGGCAACAGGCCTTCGTGGAATTTGTGTTCGTACTCAAAGTACTTCACGCCAAGGAAGATCGCCGCGCAAGCCAAGGTGATCAGCAGATAGACCAATACTTTCCTGCGCTGTTCCGTCTTGGCGCAATGCACGGCCATCACCATGGTGAAACTGCTGATCAACAGGACGACGGTGTTCAGAAAACCGAGGTTCTTATCCAAATGATGATGGGCCTCAACAAAAGCCTCCGGGAATTTCGCCTGCATCAGGCCGAAGCCGACGAACAGGCCGCCGAACAGCAGAATTTCCGTAGCTAGAAAGAGCCACATGCCGATCTTGCCGGCATCCATCTGCTGTTCATACGTCGCAAAATGGTGCTGCAGACTGGAATCGTGGTGCTCGTGCGAGTGCTCTTCGTGTACAACCGTGGCCGAATCGTTCATGTTTATCCTTTCCTCTCCGGCCGGTAATCGTACGGACCGTGCAATAAGACAGGGTCAAAATCAAAGTTGCCGGTGATGGGAGGGGATTGCGTCTCCCATTCAAACGTGCGGCCGCCCCACGGATTACGAGGAGCATCGTACGGCTTGCGGAGCGAGGCCAGCAGGTATCCCGCGGTGAGGAACAAACCTGCTCCAAGTACCCACGAACCGACGGTTGAGAACGCGTGAAGCGGTTGGAATTGATCCAGGTAGTTGTAATACCGGCGAGGCATGCCGCGGCTCCCCAGGATGAACTGCGTAAAGAAGGTCATGTTGAAGCCGACGAATACGAGCCCGCAGCCAATGCGGGCGAGCTTCTCATTGTACATGCGCCCAAACATCTTCGGCCACCAGTAATGAAGACCAGCCAGGAACGCGATCACTGTACCGCCCATCATCACGTAATGAAAGTGAGCGACTACGAAATAAGTATCGGTGAGGTGTATATCCACCGAAAGAGCACCCAGGAAGATACCGGTTAGCCCGCCGATGGAGAACAGCAACAGGAACGAGATGGCATAAAGCATAGGCGCTTCGAGCGAGATCGATCCGCGGTACATGGTGGCAAGCCAATTGAAGACTTTCACACCGGATGGGATTGCGACTAGAAACGTGAGGAACGAAAAGATCACCGACGCGAGCGACGATTGACCGCTTACGAACAAATGATGACCCCAGACCAGGAACCCGACCAGCGCGATAGCGACGCTGGAGAAGGCAATGGCTTTGTATCCAAAAATCGTCTTTTTTGAGAACGTCGGGATCACTTCCGAGATGATTGCCATGCCCGGTACGATCATGATGTAGACGGCCGGATGCGAATAGAACCAGAAAAAGTGCTGGAAAAGAACCGGGTCGCCACCAATCGCCGGGTCGAAGATTCCGATTCCGAACGATCTCTCAAGCATCAGCAGAACCAGCGTGATGCCGAGCACCGGCGTGGCCAGAACTTGAATGATGGCAGTGGAATACATGCCCCATACAAACAACGGCATCTGGAACCAGCCCATGCCGGGTGCGCGCAGTTTATGGATGGTGGCGATAAAGTTGATGCCGGTGAAGATGGACGAGAAACCAAGGATAAAGGCAGCCATCACCATCATGCTGACTTGGCCGTTCGTTGTGGTGCTGTAAGGCGTGTAGAACGTCCAGCCGGTATCGACGCCGCCGGTAACCATTGCGGTGACTCCGAACAAGGCGCCGACCACGTAAATGTAATAGCTGGCCAGATTCAACCGCGGGAACGCAACGTCTTTCGCCCCTAACATCAAGGGCAGCACGAAGTTTCCGAGCGCGGCCGGAATGGAAGGAATGATGAACAGGAAAACCATGATGACGCCGTGCAGCGTGAAGACCTTGTTATAGGTCTCGGCGGTCATGATGGTTTCCTTCGGCGTCAACAGTTCGATGCGGATCAGCAGGGCGAAAATGCCGCCAAGCAGAAACGCGCCCAGCACCGCCCAAAGATACATGATTCCGATTCGCTTATGGTCGAGGGTGGTCAGCCACGACTTCAATCCTTTGGGCGAAGTTATGTAATTAACGCTGACGTCTTCCTTCACCGGCGTGTGGATTGCCTGGGTTGCGGGATGATTTGCCATTTTCTGATTAGCCTCTAAATACTACTTTAACGACTTGATGTATTCGATCACGCCCAGGATCTCACGCTCGCGGAGAAGTCCCTGAAATGTAGGCATGATCCCTTCGTATGTCTTTACGATATGCTTTTGCGGATCCAGAATCGATTCACGGATGTAGTTCTGGTCTACCAGGATCTTCTGTCCGTCGGCCATTTCGTGCGTCTCGCCGTAGATTCCCTTCCAGCTTGGTCCGCCATTGGCAGTGCGTCTTCCGTCCAGCGCGTGGCAGGCCATGCAGCCCTTCTCTTCGTAAACCAGCTTTCCCAGTAGCGGAAGCGGCATGGTCTTCAGCGTTTCGTCCCCTTCTTCCACCCACTTCTTATAAGTGGCTTCATCATCCACATGGACCTTCGCCAACATGTCGGAATGGCTCTTGCCGCAGTATTCGCTGCAGAAAACCTGGTGCACTCCCAGCTTCGTCGGCTCGAACCAGACTTCGGTATAGCGGCCCGGAACCACGTCATGCTTGACGCGGAACGCCGGGACGAAAAAACTGTGAAGCACGTCTTCCGACGTCATCACCAGCCGGACCGGTTTGCCGATGGGCACATGGATATCGTTGATGGTGCGAGTTCCGTCCGGGTATTCGAACTGCCACTGCCACTTCTTCGCCGTCACCTGGATTTCCATGGCATTGCCGGGCGCGACATTGGCGCGGACGAAACCGTGGAAGCCCCAGAAGAAGACCACCAGGCAGATCAGCAGCGGTAAGACGCTCCAGGTGATTTCCAGATTCAGATTGTGCGTGATGTGGGGGGTAATATCGTTCGGTCCCTTGCGCCGGTAGCGCATCAGAAAGAACGCGATCAGCCCCGCGATCAAAAAAAAGAAAAACGCACTGAGCAAGACAATGAAGATATAGAGATTATCCACATCGCGCGCGACCGTTGAGGCCTCGAGAGGTAAAGTCAAATCACGGA
>JANYCV010000579.1 GCA_025360145.1 Acidobacteriaceae bacterium | reverse complement strand
CCGTCGACGACTTCCCCGACGCTCGAGCTATCGGTTTGAATGACAGGCGTGGTGGCCGCGACTTCGATTCGCGTGCTGATGTCGCCGACAGCCAGCTTCAAGTCCATGCGCACAGTCTGGTCGAGGTTTACTACTACATCGTTGATCACCTCGGTGCGGAAACCTTGAGCGGACACAGTGATGCGATAACGTCCCGGCAGCAGATTCGGTTGGGTATAGTTGCCCCCTCCACCGCTCTCCGATGTCACCGAGAATCCAGAGCCCGAGTTCTCAACGATGACTTTGGCTCCCGTGATGGCAGCACCGCTCGGATCGGTGACGAGGCCGACGATTACACTGCGCGCGGATTGGCCCCACGCTGCAAAGGATATCGCGAGCAGGATAACAAGAGTTTTCATGGCGAACCTGGAATATTGACCGCCAACCTTGGCAGCCAGCGTCCAAAACCTCCTCATCTAGATCTAACCCCGAATTTTGATTTTGCTTTCAGTGTGTCGATTATCATACCGCAAATTGCTTCAGGTCGATCCCTTCCATTGGCAGTTCCGCCCATCCGAACGAAACCGAAATCTAGAAATCTGTTGTTTTCAGAGCATTTCGCACGCTCCGCCCCGCCCCTCAAGTCCTGGTCCACCCGTTGAATTTCAGGACTGCGGCTGCTAGGGTTGATTCCATGCGGATATTTCTGGTGTGTATGAGTGCGGCTGCGCTGCTGCTGGCTGCGGAAGTTGCGGGACGATTCCGCGGCGATTGGAACAGCAATGGCTCCGGGGCGTCGGGCGCGATCGAGTTGACGATCAAGCCGGGACCGGACGCGGACAAGAATTCGCAGGCCACTTTCACGCTGTCAGGAAGCGAAGTGAAGACCAAGGTTCGGACGCTCCACATCGCCGGTGACGAAATCGAAATGTCATACGAATTTGGAACCGAAAGCACGCAGTTGGTATCGAAGTTAAAAGGGAAGCTTGCCGGCGAGAAGCTGACCGGCACCTACCAGACCACTATCGCCGGGCAGGATGAAAAAGTGGACGAAGGGACTTTCAAAGCAACGCTGGTGAAGTAGTCGGTTAAGCTGGAAAGATGGGCGTTCGGTTTGTAGTGATCGCAAGTTTTCTCGGGTTCTCGCTCTGGGCGGCCAGCCGTGCGGTGAACCAGGGGGTCGAACTCTACCCCTACGAAATTGAGCACCCCGAGTCTTCCTTGCCGCCGGACGGCGACGAAAAAACGGAGTGGGCTTTTGCGCGGGTGCGGTATCCAACCTATACCGGCGGGGGGCTGCGGCCTCGCGGCGGTTACCAATACTACAGTTGGGGCATTGACGCTCCGAAGGCGGAACGGCAGTTTGTCCAAGGCGTGCGCCGCTTAACCCGGATTCATGCGCGGTCCGTGGAAGAGGTGGTGAACCTGGACACCGACGAGATTTTCAATTGGCCATGGATTTATGCGGTCGAAGTAGGGCATTGGGATCTGTCCGAAGCGCAGGCCGCGAAGTTGCGGGAACATCTGCTGCGCGGTGGATTCCTGATGGTGGACGATTTCCACGGCACGCGCGAGTGGGAGATTTTCATGCGCAGCATGCGCCGCGTGTTTCCGGACCGCCCGGTGGTGGACATCGAGCCTAAGGATCAGATATTCCACATCGTCTACGATCTGGAAAACAAGTTTCAAGTGCCGGGTGCGCAGTTCCTGTACAGCGGGTCGTTGTATGAGCAGGACGGCATCGAGCCGAAATGGCGCGGGATTTATGACGACCACGGCAGATTGATGGTAGGCATTCTACACAATCAGGATCACGGCGATGCGTGGGAATGGGCGGACCGGCCGCAGTATCCCGAAAAGTATGCGTCGCAGGCATACCGGATTGGCGTTAACTATCTGGTTTATTCGATGACGCATTAATTTTGCGTACTCGGCTTGGGCTTGGGACCGATGTATGGGCCGCAAGCGCTGACCGAACAAGCGCTGACCGAACAGACCCTGGAGCGGCTTCCGGATCATGTGGTCCTCATGGGGGGACATCAACTTCCGTGTGTTTTCGGTGGCATTCGCTGCCGTGCCTGTGCTTGCTCCATGAGTACAGGCACCCTCCCACCTCTCAAACCTTCCACTTTTCTCCCACCTGCAATCATAGTGTGATGGAATTGAAATAAGGAAATGTTAGCCTTAGAGAAAATGAAACGTCTTCTTCTACTCGCTTTGCTCATTTGTCCGCTTCCTTCACTCTTCGCCCAGTTCGAATCCGCCGCGGTGCTCGGATCGGTGAGAGACACTACCGATAGCCTTGTCGCCGGTGCCAAAGTCACACTGACCAATCTGGATACCGGCATTACCGCCAACAAGGAAACCGGCGAAAACGGCACCTATGAATTCATCAATGTGAAAATCGGAAGATACAGCGTCACCGCCGAAAAATCCGGATTCGCCACTGCCTCAGCGTCCGGATTCACCGTCAACGTCAACGCCCGCCAGCGAGTGGATCTGACGATGACCGTGGGTCAAGTCGCCGAAAGCTTAAATGTAAGCGCCAATGTATCTCTCGTCGAATCGGACTCCAGCGAGAGAGGACAGGTCATCGAACAGCGAAAAATCGTCGAGCTCCCGCTCAACGGCCGCAATTATTCGGACCTCGCCCTGCTTTCCACCGGAGTTCGCCGGTCCAGTTACGCCGTGGCCAATCCCCCGCGCGAAGGCTCGTTCAACGTGAACGGCCAGCGCAGCACGTTCAATAATTTCCTTCTCGATGGCGTTGATAACAACGCCTACGGCACCAGCAACCAGGGTTTCTCGAATCAGGTTGTCAACCTGCCGCCCGACGCCATTACCGAATTTCGCATCGTCACCAACAATATGAGCGCTGAGTACGGCCGCACATCCGGCGCCATGATCAACGCCTCCATGCGTAGTGGAACCAATCAATACCACGGCAGCCTTTGGGAATTTCTGCGCAACACGGACCTCAATGCCGTCGGCTATTTCAAGCCTGCCCGGAACGTCAAGCCCATCCTGCAGCGCAACCAGTTCGGAGCTACCATCGGTGGTCCCATCGTAAAGGATCGCGCATTCTTCTTCGCCGATTACGAAGGCTTTCGCGAAAACTTCAAGTTCCTGACTTTTTCCACCCTGCCGACCGCGGCGCAGCGGCAAGGTATCTTTTCGAAGACAATCACCAATCCGCTCACCGGCGAGGTGTTCCCCGCCGGCACTCCGATTCCGCAGACCGCCTGGAGTTCGTTCGCCCGCAAAGTCATTGGCGATCTTCCGCTCCCAACCAACGCCGGCGCCGCGAATAATTACGAGCGCCTGCGTAAGGACACCAACCACACCGATAAAATGGACGCCAAGCTCGACGGCCAGATTTCCAGCCGCATCACCGCGTTTATCCGCGCCAGCCATCGCAAGACAAATATTTTCCAGGAGCCTGAGATCCCAGGGCCTTCCGGTGGCGGCGGCAACGGCTTCATCCGCATCCTGAATCAGCAGCTTGCTTTCGGAACCACCTGGACCATCAATCCCCGCTCGCTTCTGGAGTTCCGCATGGGCTTCTCCAAGACGCGCGCAGGCAAGGAACCGCGTGACCTCGGCGGCCCCGGCATGCTGGCCACCTACGGAATTCCCGGCCTCCCGGACGACAACCCGCGAATCGCCGGAGGCCTTACGAACCAGAACGTCGGTGGATACACCGCCTTCGGACGCCAGGCCACCAACCCGCAATGGCAGCACCCCTTCGTCTGGGATCCTAAGCTGGTTTATTCCTATATCCTGGGCCGTCACTCCCTGAAGGCCGGCTACGAATACCAGCGCGTTCACACCGAAGTACAAGATGTAAATCCTCTCTTCGGCGGCGACGTTTACACTGCGGCGTTCAGCGGCGACAATGTGGCGGATTTCCTGTTCGGTTTGCGCTCCGGCTTCGGATTGACCAACTTTTTCGTCGCCAACTATCGTCAGGTTCTCCAGTCCGGTTATCTACAGGACGACTTCAAGGTCAACAGCAAACTCACTCTCAACCTTGGCGTTCGCTACGAATACGCCACGCCGCAATGGGAGAAGGAGAACCGTCTCACGAATTTCAATCCACTCACGAATGTGATGGACCAGGCCAAAAGCGGCTCCATCGAAGACCGTGCGCTGGTGCGTCCCGACCGCAATAACTTCGCTCCGCGAATCGGCTTTGCGTATTCCATCACACCGTCATTCGTAGTCCGCAGCGGCTACGGCATCAGCTATATTCATTTCAACCGTGCGGGCGGCGGCAATCTGCTCGCTATCAATTTTCCGCAGGTCGTCACCACTACCATCGCTCAGCAGCCCAGCCAATCCACCTTCCGAACCACGCAGCAGGGTTATCCGGCAGGGATCACCAGCCCCGTGGGCTATGATCAGCGCCTGGCAAACATCACCTACCTTCCGCGCAACACTCCCACCGGCTATGTACAAAACTGGTTCTTCTCCCTGCAGAAGGAGGTTTTTAAGGACACGGTACTCGATATCGGATACGTGGGCAACCGGTCGAATCACTTGCTTGTCTTTGGCGACTTCAATCAGGCCGCACCCACGCCTTTTGGTCAGGCGTCCATTCCACTTCAGGCACGCCGGCCGAATCAGGCTTGGGGACCGATCACCGCAGCCTTCCCTGGCGGCTTCGCCAATTACCACGCATTGCAGGTGAAGTTCGAACGGCGTTACTCGGCTGGCCTGAGCCTGCTTAATTCGTTCACTTATTCAAAGGCAATCGACAACGCCGCGCAGTCTTTGGAAGACCAGGGTAATGGCAATCGCCCCAGCCCGCAGAATTTCTATAACCTGAAAGGGGAAAAGGGAGTGTCCGGCTACGATCAGACGTTCAATAACACTACCAGTGCGGTGTATGAACTTCCGGTAGGGAAGGGGCGCCGGTTCGCGGCCGGCATGCCTGCCGTCGCCGACGCCATTCTCGGTGGCTGGCAGATCAGTGGAATTCATACGGCCACCAGCGGAGAGCCGATCAATCTTTGGTACAGCTCGGTCTCAGCCGCTTTCCAGACCTCGAACATCGGATCCGATTTCCGCGGCCAGCCGACGCTGCGGCCCAACCTGAGCGGCAACCCCGTCACTCCGGCGGGCCAACGCACAATCGACAATTATCTGGACAGGGCCATAGTCACAATTCCAACAACCGGTCCGTTCGGCAACGTGGGCCGCAACACGGCCCGCAGTAACTCTTTCTATCAGTTGGATGCGAATCTGCAAAAGAACTTCCGCATCCGTGAGCTCGCCACAGTCCAATTCCGCTCGGAGTTCTTCAATCTCTTGAACAAGACGAACTTCCGCGCCGCCAACCCGGATCGTTCCAGCGGTGGATTCGGGACGATCCGTACATCCTATCCGGCTCGCCAGATTCAGTTCGCGGTGAAGATACTGTTCTAGAACGCGAATGTGCTTAAGCCAAGCCTCGATATCTTGTCCGAGGCTTGGCCTACTGCGCCCGCGTGTCGTGGCAAAAAGTGCAGTCGATACTCGCCTTATTCTTTCGATGGCAGTC
This sequence comes from Acidobacteriaceae bacterium, assembly GCA_025360145.1. Taxonomy (GTDB): domain Bacteria; phylum Acidobacteriota; class Terriglobia; order Bryobacterales; family Bryobacteraceae; genus JANXXV01. The sequence goes on along the minus strand of JANYCV010000579.1, from coordinate 721 downwards.
CATGCACGCCCCCATCGAAATATCCACTTCCTTGGTGATCACTTCCCGCTCCGCCACCGGGCCATGGCACGCTTGGCATTTCGCGCCTGCCTCCTGGTGCGTGCGGTGGCTGAAAAACACATAGCTCGGAATCTGATACACCCGCACCCACGGCACCGGCTTCTGATCCTTCGCGTACCCGGCGAGCTTTTGAATCGCCGGGATCTCCGTCTTCACCGTGGTATAGCAGCCCATGCAAGTCTTCGTCACCGGGTAGCCCATCATCTCGCCGGGGTCCGGATTGGTGTGGCAGTTCTTGCATTGCAGCCCCACTGAGAGATGGGTCTGATGGCTGTAGGGAATCGGTTGCGCCGCTGCGAATAAAAGCAGCAACGCCGCCGCCAGGTATTCAGATGCGCGCATCGACAAGGCAAGCAGAGTCAGAGTCGGATTCTGCGATCCGCCGGAGACGAATGCGCTGCCGTCGGTGACGAACAGATTCTTGATGTCGTGCGCCTGGTTATAGCCGTTCAGTACCGACGTTTTCGGGTCCGCACCCATGCGGCACGTGCCCAGTTCATGAATGCTTTCGCCCGGCGGAGCCATCTGGGCGTGCTTGGCCAGAATCTGAAAGCCCGCGCCGTGGCAAAGTTCTTCGGCGACGTTCATCGAATCCTTCGCCATCGCGTATTCGTTCGCCGAGTACTTGTGCCGGATGTGCAGCACCGGCACGCCCCGGCAT
>JANYCV010000578.1 GCA_025360145.1 Acidobacteriaceae bacterium | reverse complement strand
CTACGCCGTATGTAAGCGCAACACGTCGGGTGAATACATGATAATCTAATCGTAATTCTAATAACTCATTTTATGATCTCGCGTATGTTGTGAATTGAATTCTTAGTGGGGGATGGAATCTAGTGGTAGCTAGAATCCGGTGGGGGCAAGATCTGAGTGTTCCGGTGGCGGACCCGTTTTCATCCCCAAGGTCTACGATGGCCGCAATAAGACGTTCTGGTTCGCGACTTACTCAAAGGACAAGCGTCCGGTTACCGCTTCGCAGGTTCTCAGCACGGTTCCTACTTTGCGGATGAAGAACGGCGATTTCGGCGAGGTGCCGCAGCTTATCTACGACCCGGCCACAACGGCCGGCAATGTGCGCACGCCGTTTCCGAACAACATCATTCCAACCAGCCGATTCAGTACGATCTCCAGAAATATCCTGGCGGCGATTCCCAACCCGACTCGTCCGGGCACCACATCGAACTTTGACAATAACAACGTGACGGTTTTCGACAGTTATATTTGGAATCTAAAGCTCGATCACGCGTTCACGCCGAACAACCGCCTCTCGTTCCTGGTGACGAAAGAGAATACGTTAAGCGACGCTCTGGCTGCTTTCCCGGGCCCGCTCGGCCAAGGGTTGCAGGGCTATCAGAAGCCGGACAACTGGCGGCTCAATCACGACCTAATTCTCCGCCCTACATTGATCTTGCATTCCACCTTCGGGTACTCCCGTACACGGCAGTTGTGGGATAACCCGTTCCAGAAAGGAGGGGCTTCCAAGTTTGGCTTCCCCGGAATCACCGGCGACTCCGATGCGACACCCCGCGTCGCGTTTTCCGGCGCGGACGCTCTCACCGCCTGGGGCGTGCAGGACGGCAAGGTGGGCAATGGCAGCCAGATCAACATCACCTACCAGTTCTCGGAATCCCTGAGTTGGATCAAGGGCAAACACGAATTTAAGATGGGCTGGGACATCCGCAGGCTTCAAACCACGTCCAGTCCGATCGACTTGGCGGGAACGAATGGACAGTACACGTTCCTCCGTGCGCAGACGGCCCTGCCGACCAATTTGGCAGGCACCGGTCATGCATTCGCCAGTTATCTGCTTGGGGCTGTGGATTCCGCCAACAAAGTTGCCCTTCCGGTGCTGATTGGCAACATCCGGTACGGCTATCACGCTGGGTTTTTCCAGGATAGCTGGAAGATTACATCGAAACTGACCTTGAGTTACGGTGTGCGGTACGAGTTGCCGATTGGCTGGCACGACAAAAATGGAGATTACTCCGTCGTCGATCTGAAAAAGCCGAATCCCACCGCTGGAAACCTGCCGGGAGCCATGATTTTTGCCGGAAACGGAGCAGGCCGCACCGGGCAGAAACGCTTCTATCCCACGGATTTCAGCGATCTGGCGCCGCGCGTTGGTTTCGCGTACAGGCTTTTCTCCAAGACCGTAGTGCGCGGCGGTTACGGTATGTTCTACCAGACGCTGGGTAACGGCGGTTGCGGTTGCCGTATCGGATTCGCGAACCCGATCACTGTGAACTCCGACGGCGTCAACCAAGCCCTGAATTGGGACAACGGCATCGCGGCGCCTCCCGGCTTCCGCCCGCCACCGCTGCTGGATCCGGGCGTTGGCAATTTCAACGATGTCGATGTGATGGGGAACAATTACGGAAAAGCTCCGCGCATTTACAACTGGAGCTTCAACATTCAACAGGAGTTTAAGAGCTTTGTTCTGGATATCGCCTATGTGGGTAATCGCGGGCACGGCCTGAACTCCACCATCGATCTCAATCAGCTTCCTATCAGCCGCCTGGCGCTTGGCACACTGCTGCAACGGCCGATCAGCTCGCCCGAAGTCATCGCAGCCGGCTTTGCCAAGCCTTACGCAACGTTCCCGGATAATCAGTCTTTGGCGCAGTCCTTGCGTCCGTATCCGCAGTATTTTGGCGTACTGGATCGCAATAGCGGAATTGGCAAGACCTGGTACGATTCTATACAGACCAAGGTGGAACGCCGGTTCGGATTCTGGCAGTTGATGGCGGCGCATACGTTTTCGAAGTCGCTGGCCTCCAATCACTACCGGCAGATTTTCAGCCAGCACTTCAACGTTGGTGCGCAGGATGCTTACAATCCGGAAGACATGAAGGCGATCTCGCCGTTCGATCAGCCCCATGTGATTAACATTCTAAACACCTTCACGCTTCCATTCGGAAAGGGTCGAAAGTTCCTCAATTCGGGCAACTTTGTGACCAACCTATTGGTGGCGGACTGGTCGATCAGCTCCATTCAGAACTATCGCAGTGGAGCGCCCATCCAGATCTCGGCCCCGAACACGCTTGCCAACGGTGTGCTGTTCTCACGGTTTAAGAAGGCGAATCGTGGATCGGGTCCGATTCTTACGGGGATCGACCGCACCACCCTCGATCCAAACGACCCAACGAAGCGCTATTTCAATATCAATGCGTTTACGATTCCGGGCCAATTCGCACTGGGAACGTCTTCCAGCTATCTGAGGGACTTCCGCCAGCCTCCGGTCTTTGAGGAAAACATATCGATCGCGAAACGGCTTAAATTCCCTGTTTATGGCGACCGCACGGTGAACATGACACTCCGCGCCGATGCGTTCAATGCTTTTAACCGGACTAACTTTGGCGGTGTAAACGGCGTCATCGGGAACCCGAACTTCGGACGCACTACGGGCCCTCAGAATGGAGCCCGCATCATTACGATGGGTCTGCGCGCGGAATTCTAATCGCGCCGGGTGGGTATCTCTTTGACTCAGCCACGGCCGTTGCGAGCGGCTCGGTGGAGTGGACCGCAGGGTCCGCGCGGGACGCCTGCTTCGCAAACCGCGCAGCATCCTGTCGGTCGAGTAAAAGGGATACCTGCTTCGCGCCGTTCGGTTCTACAAAAAGGAGGGGAAGGCGGGTGACCGCTCTCCCCTCTTTTTGCGTTACTGAAGCTACCGGCGGGGCGGCGGCTGTTGGTCCAGAGAACGGAGTAGTTCGGCGGCCTCGTCCTTCACGCCGGGAACGGGACTCGCGGCGGCTCGCGCCAGGAAAGACCGCGCTCCCAGGAAGTCGCCCGTTGCGCCGAGTGCGGTTCCCATTCCCAACAGGGCGGGGCCGAAATCCGGCTTGGCGGCGAGGGAGTCTCGATAGTGGCGGATGGCACCCTGCCAATCCCGCTTCCGCGCCTTCAGATTCCCTAAGCTTTCGTGCGCTTCGGCCATTCCCGGCGAGAAAGCGGCTGCCTGTTCAAACTGTCGCTGTGCGTCGTCAAAGCGCCCTTGCACTGCGAGCGAAACTCCATAGTTATATCGGATGGCGGCCTGTTTGGGCAGAAGTCTGGTCGCGATTCCGAAGTGGTATCCGGCTTGGCCAAAGTCCTGGCGCGCGGTGAGCAGATTGCCGAGATCGTTGTGTGCTTCCGCGAAGTCGGGCTGGATGCGGATCGCTTCCAGGTACGCCTGCTCGGCTCGGGCGGCATCGCCGGTTTCGTTGAAGAGGTTTGCTAGAGTGTAGTGCGCTGCCGTTAAATCCGGATCGAGGTTTGCGGCTTCCTTCGCTTCCGCGATGGCCTGGGACAGACGTCCTGTCTGTTGGTAGGCTTTGGCCAATTCCAGGCGCGTCACTGCATCCCGGGGTGCGGAGGTGCGGGCGCGTTCCAGCGTTTCGATGGCGCGCGAAGTTTCACCCGATTGCAGCAGCGTAGCGCCCTGGCTGCGCAAAGCAGGCAGAAAGGCTGGATTGCGCTCCAGCGCGCGTTGATAGCCGGTGATCGCGTCGGTACGGCGATCCGCCTTCAAATAGACTTGGGCGAGCTCAAAGTAAAACTCGGGACTCGAAGGCTTATGCTTCGCCAGTGCCGATTCCATTTGCGGAATGCCTTCCTTGAGGTTGCTCTTCTGGACCACCTGAGCCAGGGCGGTGTACAGATCGCGGCCGGGTGAGTCCGGCAGACTCTTCGGATAGTAGAGAGCTACCTCGCCCTGATAGGAGACGCCCTCGATATCATGACGTTCGGCGCGAGCGGCAAGCGGTTGCGCGGGAGGGCGCCGCTGAATCTTGTGGTCGGTGACGGCGACATGCACCACGTCTTCGGTGCGCCGTTTCGGCATGTGGCAACTGGCGCAATCGGGCGAAGGTGCGTGCGCGTTGTTGTGGCAACTCTTGCACACCGCGGCATAGTGGGCGACGGCCGTTTCTCCGCGGGGGGCGCTGTGCGGATCATGGCACGAGGTGCACCGGAGTGCGCCGTTGCTCTTGAGGAAACAGGCCGACTGGCGAAGGCGATAGGCGGAGCCGGCGATCTCAAACTTCTCATCGTGCCCCGTTCCTTTCGCGTGGTCGAATTGCAGAATGTAGGCGGACAGCGGCTCGCCCGGCCGATAGCTGAACGTTCCCCGCTCGAAGCGCTGAATGGCGTTCGGCAACGGAAAGGCGGTTGTCTCCAGGTGGCACTGCATACAGACTTCGAACTGAAGTTCCGCCGAAAGACGCGCCGGATTCACTACCGCTGCCCGTATCTTCTCTTTCGACTGACCGGATTGAACCGCCTGAATGTGCTGGCGTCCCGGCCCGTGGCAGCGCTGGCAATCGATGCCTTCGGGCAACTGAGCGGGGTAGATCGGGTCGGCCCCGGCGACGTCTTGGCTGGGTTCCACTGCCGGATAGCCGTTGTGGCAAAACATGCAGGAGTAGGCAACAGGACGGCGGAAGTCGAAATGATCGGCGCGGTCAAAGCCCGGGCTCATGGCCCAACCTCCGCCCTTTTCGGCATACCAGCCCACGGGCAATTCCATGAGCCGGTTTTGTGAAGTGCGATGCAGGTAGCTGCGGGCGTGATTCCCGGAGCCCATGACATAGTGAATTTCCTTTTCCACTACGTTCGCCTCGCGTCCGCCATAGCCCACCTGATTGCGCCGGAGGAAGAAGCGGTTCTCCCGCTGGATCATCTGGTAGCGGCGATCGGAGAGTTTGTGATCCAGACTGTTGTTGCGGGCAAAATCTTCCACATTGAGATTGGCAGCGGTTGCGCGGTAGAACGACCGTCCCATGCCGGTCTGCCGGTAGGTGTTGGCGATCTGAGCATGGCAGCCCGCGCACTGGCGGGAATCCACGTAGGAGGAAGTGCTGTTGGTTGCGACGGCCTGCGGTGCCGTCCGGGAACAACCGCCAATCGCTATCAGGCAAAGAAGAAGGGCGCAGATTCCAGCCGTCATCGGGAAGGTTACAAGTCTATCATTCTTACTTCGATTCTTCTTCCAGATACTTCTGTACCTTCGCCCGGACGGTCCGCCGGTCCAGGCCCAATCGCCGCGCTGCTTCCTCATAGCTTCCCGCTTGCAAATACACTTGCGCCGCGTATTTTGCCAGTACTTCCTCGGCACTCCATTGCCCTGCTCGAAACTTCGTGAAGAATTCATCCTGACCGGTCAGGCTGGCGGCGTCCATTGGCTGATACGAACCATGGATCAGGATGTTCCGAACGCACTGCTCCACTTCGCGGTAATTCCCCGGCCACGGATAGTTTGCCGGAAGGTTCACGCCGATCCACCGCTCCACTTCGGGTAGCGCCAGTTCCGCCTCGTCTCCCACCGCTCGCCGAACCATATACAGAAGTAGTTCCCGCAGGACACCGGGAGATTCCCGGATCTGTTCGCTTAATGGCGGCGTCCGGATCTGGTCCGCGCACAGCCGGTAGTAGAGGTCCTCGCGAAACCGGCCAGCGCGAATTTCGAGCGCTAACTCGCGGTTGGTGGCCGCGATCAGCTTGCCGCGAAAGTCCCGCGTGGCCGTGTCGCCGACGGCGGAAAACTTCCGGGTCTCCATCACCCGCAAAATCTTGACTTGAATAGACAGATCCATTTCGCCCAGTTCATCCAGGAACACGGAACCGGCCGGCGGACACGCTTCCAGCCATCCTTTCCGGTCCGCAACGGCGCCGGTGAACGATCCCCGCCGGTGTCCAAACAGTTCGGATTCCACCAGCGCCGGCGAGAGTGCCGCCAGATTGATGGCGAAGAACGATTCGGATTTGGCATCGGCAAATGCCATCCGCTCCGGGTGGAACGGAACGTAGCGCGAACCGGCAATCGCGCGCGCCACCAACTCCTTTCCGGTTCCCGAGGGGCCGGTAATCAGCGTGGGGAAGTCGCCCATCCGAGCGTACATGGTCCGCAGGTAGCGCCGCATGTCATGCGTGAAAATCGATTGCCAAACGCTGGCCCGCAACCGGGACGCCGGCATGGAGTTGCCGATGATGTTGTCGAAGATGTGGTGGAACGCTCGCCGGACCTGCCGGAAGCAGGCAAACACATGGACCGGATCGAGGGCGGTTTCGATCCGCTTTCCGGGAATGTGGTTATAGTGAGCCCAGTCCGCTGAAAAGTGCGGGTAGAACGGCGTGCGGTCGCGCGTCAGGACGAACTGCGAATAGTATCGCTGGTAGAGCAGATAGTGGACACACTCCTGGTAGACGGCAATCTCGGCGGGGTGGATATCGGCAGCAGCCTGAAGGTGGACTCGCAGTGCGTCGATCATCGTTTCCAGGCGGGCGTAAATGAGCGCGACGTTGGGCCGCGCGGCATCGGGATCGGCGGCGGAAGCGCTCCAGGTGGGTTCGCCGGGGACGAAATCCTGCTGCAGAGCGGCGCGTTCGAGCGCGATCCGCTCCGGTAGAAATGGATTCGAGTAGGCGAGATTGGCAACGGATTGGAGGAAGTGCGATTCGCGGGCCGCCAACAGGCTCATACAAAAATTGTACATAAATATACACTTTTCAACCAAGGCGTACCAGTTGCGCGGCAGATCGCTAAGAAAACACTAGACAACCAATACGGAAACGCACATGCTTTAACAACACTCATGGAACTAACACTTGCGATTCTGGTTCTTTTCCAAATCGCGCGCTATTTGATGAACCGGCAACGCTTCCGCAATTTAGAAGCGGAAATTGCTGCGATTTCCGCAGTTGTGGTGCCTGGCGGCCCGGACGTACAATCGCAAATCCGTGAACTCACAGGCCGTCTCTACCGGCTGGAAACGAAGGTGGAATCCTTGCGGAGTAGCGGTGCGGCGCCGCAGCCTCAGCCTGTTCCGGCTCCGGCGCCGGTGATTTCTCAGCGGCCGGTGGAGCCGCCGCCGCTTCCCAAAGCGCCACTTCCAATTGAAGAGACATTCGTACCCAAGCCTGAGCCGGTTATGGCAACGAGCGAACCGGAGGGGCCTACGCTTTCCGAACGGCTCCGCGCAGCCCTGGGCGGCGAAGAGTGGGAGGCACTGGTTGGCGGTAGTCTGCTGAACAAGCTGGGTGCGCTGGTGCTGGTGGTTGGGATTGCGCTGTTTCTTGGCTTCTCATTCACCCAAATGGCACCGGGCGGACGCGCGGCCATCGCGTTGGCTGTCAGTGTTTCCATCCTCGCGGCGGGCATGTGGACAGAGCGCGCCGCCAAGTATCAAGTGTTCGCCCGAGGGCTGATCGGCGCGGGTTGGGCAGCCCTTTATGCCACGGCCTATGCGATCTACGCACTGCCCGCGGCAAAGATCATCGACGACCCGTTTGCGGGATCGCTCGGCGTGCTTCTGGTTGCCGCGGGAATGATTGGGCATTCGCTGCTTTATCGTTCGCAGGCTCTCACTGCAGTGGCGTACTTCAGCGCATTTGCCGGACTCGCAGCCACGCCATCCACGCCGTTTGCTGTGATCGCCCTGGTTCCGCTGGCGATGTCGCTGCTGTATCTCGCCATACGGTTGGAATGGTACGGCATTGCCGTATTTGGGATTTTTGCCACCTACGGAACGTGCATCTCGCACGGCAGTTCGGACGCGCCGCTGTTTTCGACCGAAGCACTCTTTCTGGTTTACTGGGCGCTGTTTGAAACCTTCGATCTGTTGCGCACGCACCGCCGCACCGTAGCGGCGGGACTGGGCTGGATCTCCCCGTTGAACGCCATCGCGTTTCTCGGCCTCTCCTATTCCGCCTGGGCGTCAAAGGCTCCCGATCAGCTTTGGTTGATGGCCTCCTTCGCGGCGGCACTGTATTTTGGCAGCGCGATGGTGAGAGCGATCGTCCGGCCACCGTCGAGCTTCCCGGAGACTGATGAACTGCGGACGCGCGTCGAAGCGGGCAGTTTCGAATTCTCGCTCGCGGTCTCCGCCGTTCTTGCTGCACTCGCGATCGTGGCGCACGTGCCGGGAATCTGGATGGGCGTAGGGCTTGCTATCGAAGCCGAACTGCTCTATGTGGCCGGCGTCCGCTGGAATTCCGTGGTGCTGCGCAGCCTTGCGGCCATCGCGTTTACCTTCTCACTCGGCAGGCTATTCGCTTCCGATTACCCTGCGGGTGGAACCAGCGCGGTGTTCGGCCGGATGATGCAGAACTGGACGCCGCCGGTTCTGATGCATGTTCTGCTGTTCTACGCGAACCGCGCGTTGCGGCGCCCCAATCTGATCTTCAGCTTCGCGGCGTCGGCGCTAACGGCACTGGTGATCTTTACGGAGGTTCCGAAGGATCTGGCCGGGACGGCGTGGATCGTTTTTGCGGCCCTGCTGTTCGAAATCGGGCTTCGCAAGCGGATGAGCGAATTCCGGCTCCAGGCGTATGTCCTAGCCTTTGCGGGAACCGGAGTCTCCATGCTGGTGCACGGCATCTTCCTTACCCACCGGTGGGGCGCGCTTTCGATCGGGCTGGTTCTGTTCTATGCAAATGCGCTGCGGTGCCAATGGACGGCCGAAGGAATCATCGGACCGCTGGAATACAAGTGGTTACAGCGAGCCGGTGCCGCGGGGACGGTTGTTTTTTCGCTGCTGGTGTTATGGAATACCGCCCCGGCGGCGTATCTGGGGCTGAGCGCGTGTTTACTGGCCGGCGCGCTATTCGAACTTGGATTACGGAAGCTGCCGCCGCAACTGCGGTTGCCGGCCTATGTGGTGTGGATTGCCGGCATTTTTCAGGTGATTCTACCGGACGCCGGAGCCTCGGCCAAGTTCGCCGCTCCGCCGCTGGCGTTGTCGTACGCAATCGCGGCTTTAGTGGCGTGGTTCTTCTGCACCCGAGTGACGGCGCGTGTGGTGGACGCGGCCCCGCAACTGGATCGCGAAATTCTTCGCCACGCCATGGGCGCAGGCGGGACGCTACTGGCCATGCGGGCAATGTGGATCGGGATGCCGGAGCCGTTGGTGGCCGTCGGCTGGGTGGCGATGGCGCTCGTTTGGATCGAGTTGGGTTTACGGCTGGAGACCGCACCGTTTCGTTGGCTCGGCAACGGTGTGATGGCTGGGGTTGCAATCAGGCTCTACCTGGTGAATTTCAATTATCCAGACAAGTTGCTCACCATCGTTCCGGT
>JANYCV010000575.1 GCA_025360145.1 Acidobacteriaceae bacterium | reverse complement strand
CACCTGCTGCGCCTCTTCATTGCTCAGCGTCCGCATGTAGTCGGCAAAGAACGGCAAACGGTCCGCGCGCGTGAAAAGCACATAGACCGGCAGGCTGATGCCGAGTGTCTGCGAGACCTCTCCCAGACGTGCCTGCAGATTCCGCGCCATCGACGTCAGTTGGTCGGCGGCGTTCGGCCGGGTAAAGACTTCGCTATCAAAACAGACCACGACGCCCCGCGGAGCCTGCGTGCTGCCTCCCACCACCGACTTCAGGTTGCCCGGCTTCAGCCGTTTCACCATCTTGATCCACGCCGCGGAATCGGTCATCATCCGCGCGCCGGCTTCCGCGAAAATCATGTTGCGCGCGAACCAGATATTGGCGGATCGCGTCGGCGTCACATTGTTGTCCTGAAACACTTGCCCTGCCAGCAATTCCGGTTCAATGCCGGAACGCACCAACGACGTAGTCTTGGCCGCGCCGGTGTCGCCAATGAGGAAGAACAGCGGCAGGTTGCCAATATTGGCGCCCTGCGCCAGTTTGGAACCACTCAGCCGCGTTTCCGCTTCCCGAATCAGGACGTCCACTTCATCTCCGCCACCGCCGCCATCGGCGGAGGCAGCCGCGGCGCCGTCACCCTTGGGTTTCGAATACTTGTTCTTAAACCAGATGAATGCACCGACGGCGAGTAAACCCAAGACGGTAAGCACACCGAAGAAAATGTAAAAGTTGCTCCCGGTCAGGTTCATCAACTTCGCCGTGCCGAAGGCCGTAACCATGTAGACCGCGTACGCACCGGCCGCTGCATAGTAGTAGTTCATGCGTTAGCTCCTCCCTTGCGAGGCAAGCCGTTCCAGACTGCTGATACCGGAACTGAGAAAGATTTTGTATAGGACGAACAGGAGCAGCGCGAAGACGAAGCACCCAATGGCACTGAACATCAGCCGCTTGATCCAGGGATCGAATCCGCCGGTCTGGATGTTCTCGTTCGGCAACGACCAGGCCGGAGAAAGATCGGGGGGCGATTGACGGATACGCCGGATCTTATCGCCGACCGTAGTGATGATAGACCGCAACTCGCCCTTGCCGCTCAAGCTATACCGCCCGGCGAAGCCCAGCAGCAGGCAGAGGTGATAGACCTCCAGCAAATCGGCGGTTTCCTGCGAGTCGTCGCGGCCCAGTATCTTCTGCAGATTCTGGAAGAATATCTCGCCGGCCACGTGATGGCCGAACATCTCTTCCTGCAATGGCTGACGCGGCCACTCGGCAAAAATCGGGTTGCGCAGGTTCAAGATGGACTCGTCCAGAAACGCCACCACAGCGAAGATCGACAACTGAATGTCGTCCGCGGTATAGCCCCGCTTGCGGGCCTCGTTATCGGCCATCTTCAGCGCTTCGCGAATCTGTTGGCGGAAGCTGTTTGCGTCGGAGACAGCCTGTCTATTGGCGCGCAGGCGCTCTCCCACTGTGAGTACTTCCTGAAAAGCAAATGCTAGGTTTTCAGCACGACGGTCAAGGTTGGATGCCATATGCTTACGATTCCAAGATCACCAGTAGTTCTAGCGAAGGGTCCGGAATCTCACCAGGTACGTAGACTCCGATCTGTTTTGATTGCACGACGTGGTCCCAGCACGGACCCGCCTTATTGATCGCGAAGTACTGCGTTTCCACTTTCGCGGAGATCGCGGTAGGCGGAACCGGAAGATGCCCCAGCCCCATCCCGGGCAAGGCGCGCTTGACAAGTTCCGGCACGAAAAGCTTTGAACAGAATTTGACAAGTTGCGGCGTCCGTGAAATCAATTCCACTTCTCCAACCGGAGACCGAATGGCAAACACCCATCGGGAGCGCCCCATGCAGCGCTGATCGGTGATTTCACCTTCGTATAAATAGTTCCCCACGGATTTGAGTGGAACCGAAATGCAGTTGGTGGGAGCGATGGTTTCCAGGTGAAAGCGGATGTGCTTGTCTAGCTCGTCAAAACACTCGTCCAGCTTCAAATGGTCATAGCTCGGAAGCGTCCGCGGATGCGCATCAAGCCCGAACGTACAGAGCGCACCGCTCAGCTTCAGCATCTCCATGAAAAGCTCTTCCGGATGGCCGCGCTTTGTAAGCAGCAGATGGCGTAGCGGGGCTACCGCGGAATTAACCGTATGCAAGAACCAGAAGTTGGCGATGTCACGCGTGGAGAATTCAGACCACGACCGTTCGCCGGTATTCTTGGCCAGTGCCAAGCCTGTTCCCTTTTCATCCAGAATATCCACCAGGCGTTGCAGAATACTCATCAGGCGTTCGCTGGCGCTGATCTGCAGGCAAGGTGGAATGAAAGAGGGATCGAAGATGAAATGTCCCGAAAAATCCCTCATCACGCGGGCGACCGGAATTGTTTCGAAGCCGTCGGTGGCTTCGGTGTCCAACAGCAGACTGATATTCTTGCGGCCCAGCCGGACAGGCTTCTCGTCGATTCCGGTAATGTCGTCGTGCAGCAGATTCGTCTCGGCCGAGAAGCGAACGGCAGTTCCATTTCCAGATTCGGCCTCCACGCAGTTCAAGCCATTTTGCTTCC
>JANYCV010000530.1 GCA_025360145.1 Acidobacteriaceae bacterium | reverse complement strand
CGCCAAACCAGCGCTCCACCAGGTTGAGCCAACTGGAACTGGTTGGGACAAAATGGAGGACAAAGCGAGGGTGGGGCGTGTCCAGCGTCAACTATTTCTTCTCCTCGACGACAATTATTTCTCCCGGCCAACGACAATCACTTTTTGCCACTTAGGGCGAAGCGAAGCGTCCGCCCGCGGACGTTTACCTTTCAGAGACGGTTCGGGGCGGTGGGAATGCGGGCAACCTGCTTTTGGTTTCCCACTTTTTTCTTCGCCCTCGTCGCCGGAGCTGTGGAAATGTGGGAATCTCGCCCGCTCTTGGCGGGATTTCCAAGCGGCTCGTGGCAAGAGGGGGCGGCCTGCTTTTGGCTTTCCACGCTTTCCACAGACGCGGCATTTCCACAGCTCTCTTTTTTGCCGCGATGTCTTTTCAGTCCCCCCTTGGTTGAGTGGGAGTTTTAATTGTCGTTGGCCGGGAGATCTAATTGTCGCTGATCTGATCGCGCATCTACGAGTTGATGAACATTCTCACGGACATTCATAGAGGTCTCTCTTTCAATCCTACGCCGGCTTCGGCTTCTTCGGCTTCGAGGTCACTAGAAGAATCGCGGACTGGCATTTGCCGCCATGCTCCCAAATGCGGTATCCTGCTATATAGTAAAACTTTGCGAAGGTCAGGTTCTTAATAAGTAGATGGCAAATCATGTTTCCGCACAGAAGCGGGTCCGGCAGACAGAACACAAGACGGAAATCAATCGGCTCCGGAAGTCTCGGGTTCGTCACCAGATTCGTTCCTTCCGCCGTTTAATCGCTGGCAAAGATGCGAAGGGTGCCACCGCAGCTCTTCCGGCCACGTTTTCGCTGGTCGACCGAGCCGCCAAATGGGGCATTATCAAGAAAAACACGGCAGCGCGCTACAAGTCCCGCATGACGCTGCGCTTGAAAACTCTCGCAGCCTAAGTATTGTAACTCCGAAATTGCGAGATTCGCACCGATGCGGCCCTGAGCGACCCGCTTGCGTGAAAACCAGGCTCCGCTAGTTGCTTGAACCGATTCTTTGAAATACGGCGGCCACGACACGGGCGCACCGGGACAGGGGAAACGGGGAAACGTCGGCAGTCAAGACGCCAGCATGCTGGCGCAGGTTTTTCTGCAACATATACCTTGCCAGGCGCAGTCTGGTCTTCCCTGCTTCGTCACTGATATGGAGCCACGCCGCGGTTTCCGCAGCGCTCATACCTTCGACTGCACGAAGCGCAAAAACCGATCTATACATATTAGGGAGCGCTTCGAGCACTAAGCGTTCGGGGTCAGGCTCGCCAGATGCCACATTATCCATACTGGGTACGGTATCGCAGCGTTTCGTTTGGCTGGCGCATTGACGCTTTCGTCCCGCTTCCAGCGAAGCCGTTGAAATTGCGAGATCTTTCGGCGACTTGGCGCGACCCGCAGGACTCGAACTACCGGATCTACATTAAACGGCTACCGCTGTAATTTGGGCCGCACCGTGAGTACACCGGCACCAAGGGCGAGCAGTGCCAGCGACGAGCTTGGTTCGGGAGTCTCGGCCGCTAAATTGGGGCCGGAAAGGCTAATTTCGTCAGAAGCGGTATTCGCCGTTGGCATAACAAACGGAGACGTCGGTAGTTCCCGCTTCTGTACGTAAGTTAAGCCGGGGATTGTTGTTGTCTATGTTGCCCCAACAATGACCGAATCGATGCCTGTCAGTTGCTGACCGCCGATGACAAAGTCTGTTGGCCCCAGGTTGAAGCTAATCGAAACGGTGCGGAAGCCATTGTCCAAGATGCCGCTTACCCCTACAGGAACTGCGGGGGGAAACTAGCAGAGTCTCAGTCCCCGCGCCGGAAATGCCGACGCCGTCAGCCTCTCCAAGAGCGTCGACTTACTCATCGAAATAGGCGAGACCGGTGCGTGACACGGAAGTAGTCAAGAAGAACTTCCAACCAATCATGAATGATCGGCTGTCGCTGCCGACAATTCCATCATCCGGGTATGTGCTTCACTCAAGTGGGTACGGTCTCGCAGCGTTTCGTGTGGCTGGCGCATTGGGGCATTCGTCCCGCTTCCAGCAGCGGGACGAGGGCGTCCCGCGCCGGCCAGGGGGCCCGCCCTACCGAGCTTCTGCCGTAGTAATTACTTTAGTCAAGCACATACCCAGTTTTCACCAATAGGAATCAGGGCGAGGGTATCGGCGGAACAGACATTTGCGGAAAGCCCCAGAAACGGCAGCCAATACCCGTTGTCGAAATCCTATCGAAAATGCTTTACCAAGCTGACCAACTGATGGTCAAGCGATGGAGCATAACACGCCTGATCAACGCCGGCCGTTTGCCGTGACCACGGGCGCTTCGGGCACCGGATCCACGATCTTCTTGGGCCGTGCATCCAGTTTTTTGACAATCATCTGGTCTTTCAGTTTTTGGAACTTAGGAGTTCCATGAACGCCTCCGGCCGCTTCCACTTCGCGGTCCGTCAGTTCCTGGGCGGCCGGAAGGTACTTCTGTAGATAGTTCCGAATCCGATCGGAGACAATCCGCTGGGACGACTTGGCCAGCAGAAAAAGCATCTGATCAGCCGGCACTTTCGACAACAACTGGTAGAGCGCGGATGGCTTCACCAACTTGGCAGATTGCAGATCCTTTTCCAGCTTCTTCGCCTTCGGCTCCAGCTTCTGCCAGGCTTCCACGGCCGCCTTGTCCATTCCAAGGCTGGCAACCAGCGCCGCCCGCTCCTTCGGTGTCAACTTCTCGGCCAGAAAATGAAAGAATAGCGCGGAATGGTCAATGTGCAAATCCAAACCAAAGGGCAGAAGCTGTTTCGATTTTTGCAGCTTCGCAAAACCGGTATGATCCACCTTCGCGCCGGTGAGCGCGGGCGAAATCAGCGGCAACAGCTTTTCCTCCTCGAACGCTTGCACGACGTCCGCCACATTCGGCTCACTGGCGGCTTTCTGCAATTCATCGAGAAGCGCCGCCGGGACTATGTACTTTTCCACGTCGGTGAGACGTGCGTTCTCATACTGTGCCCGGGTACGCTCGACGATTTGGAATCCAAGCCGGACCTTGAAACGAATGAGCCGGAAAAGACGGATGGGATTGTCGTATAGCGTGTAATTCGTCGCCGCACGCAACTCTTTGCGTTCCAGCTCGGAAAGTCCGTTTGTGGGGTCCAACAATAAGCCGCGCGAGGCTCTGTTTAAAGACAATGCAAGCGCGTTGATGGTGAAGTCGCGGCCGCGCAGGTCCTCGTGTATGGTGGCGGGGGTGACGTGGGCTTTGCCTCCCGGCTTCGCGTATCGCTCCTGGCGGGCCATCCCGATTTCGACGGTGACGCCCGAAGGAAAGCGAAGTTCCGCCGATTTACGATTTTCATCAGTGCTGACGATTTCGGCGGTGCCTTTCTGGGCGAGCGTCTTGGCCAACTTCAGCGCATTGCCTTCCACCGTAAAATCCAGATCGCGGATCGCGAAACCGCCCAGCATGTCGCGAATCGCGCCGCCGGTCAGGAAAAGGCTGACGCCAGCCTGCGCTGCGGCCGCTTCCACCTCGGCCAGAATATGGCTCTGGTCGGCGGTCAGGTGGTTCTCCAACATGAACATGTAATCGCTCATCGCAATCGCTCCCTTGGGTTAGGTGATCTGCATCTTTAAGCCCTCGGATGATGATCGTCAACCGTGCTTCGAAGCTTGGATTTTAGTACATGGGTATATATTTGCGTTGTTGCAATGTCGGAATGACCGAGCATTGTCTGCACGCTTCGCAAGTCCGCCCCGCCTTCCAGCAGGTGCGTTGCGAAGCTATGCCGAATCACGTGCGGGCTCAACCGTTGCCAGATGCCCGCCTTCTTTCCGTAAACGGCCATCTGTTTCCAAAACGACTGCCTGACCATTGCCGAACCTCGCGACGTTACGAAGAGATACTTGCTTCCCCGCCCGCGAAGCAGCGCCGGACGCCCGCTCGCCAGATATTCGGAAACGGCACGAAGCGCCGCCTTTCCAACCGGCACCATCCGCTCCTTATTTCCCTTTCCGGTGACTCGAACCACACCCAGATCGAGAGTCAAACCGGCCAGTTCGACAGTACACAACTCGCTGACCCGAAGTCCGGTAGCGTAGAGGAACTCCAGCATGGCGCGGTCCCGAATTCCGGTGGCTTTGTTTGTGTCCGGCGCCTGCACCAAGCGGTTAACCTGCTCTAAATTGAGATACTTGGGAAGACTCTTCCACTGGCGGGGTAACGGCATCGCGCCTACCGGATCGGCGCCCACTTTCCCTTCCCGCAGCAGGAATTGGTAGAAATTGCGCAGAGTGGTAATGTGCCGGGCAATCGATCTGCTGGTCAACCCAGCCGCATACAGGGAATCCACGTACGATCGTACCAATTCGACGTCTCCGGTAGCATTGGGCGGGCAAAACGCCGTGTACTTTTTGAGATCTAATCGATAGGAGGCGATGGAATTGGCCGCCAGTCCCTTTTCGACCCGGCAAAAGCCGAGGAACGACGCCGCCCAGATCTCTATCTGGGACGATCCGGGCTGGGACGATCCGGCCGCGCTACCTTCCAGGCGCACTCCCCCCGCTGGTACTCCAGATCGCTTTGCGGCGCTGTGCATCGAGCCAATGATACAATACTCCCGAAATTGTTTGGAACAAATTGTGAGTGCAGTGGTAGCTTTAGAGGGGATAAGGACCTTTTCTGGCCAGTTCAACCAACAAAAAAGTACAGATCTGGCGGTTTGATCGCGATCTGCTGTCCGGTTTTGTTAACCCCCTTACATATCTTGCCGGTTCAGGGGTCGAGCTTCTCAGTCTGTCCGGCACGGCGTTGATCGTGCCGTACGGAGAGATCAAACGTGTCCATTTTGTGAAAGATTTCGATCCGTTGGGAAAGCCGCCGGTGAGAAACGCCTTCCATTCGCGACCGAAGCTGGACGGATTGTGGGTGCGTTTTTTGTTTAAGGATGGCGACGCACTTGAAGGGATGCTCTCAAGCAACCTGTTGCAACTGGAGCCACATGGCTTCACGATTGTTCCGCCCGACTACTCCTACAACAACCAGCGAATCTTTATTCCCAAGAGCGCGCTGGCGGAAATCCAGGTTCTGGGCGTGGTGGGGAGTCCGCTTCGCAGAAAGGGGAAGCGGGTCAAGAACCAGATTGGGCTTTTTGAGTGATTCCAAATCCGGCAGTTCGAATCCTGCGGATCGTGCCAAGTCGCTGAAAGAGATTAAACTTTTAACTGCTTCGGAGTTCACCCTTCCGGTGATAAGTGATTCCGCTGCAACTGTTTGCGGGCTAAAGACCTAACCGATTTTGGGTGGCTCCAACTGCCGAATTTTGCCCGATAGCGGGAGCGCAGTGCGCCGCGAGTGTCTATTTCCCAACCATCAAACGATGCGCAAGCTTGTCCGGGAGTCCCGCATTCACAATTTTGCGCTGGGTGGTTTCAATATCGTAGGGAACGCGGCCGAATTCCACCAGTCGTTGGTCCGGAGTGTAAATCGCGTAGGCCGCATCCGGATCATGGTCGCGTGGCTGCCCCACCGAACCGGGATTCACCAGATAACGGGAGTCCGCCTCCAACTGAAACGCATAGGGCGTCAACAACTTGACGCCGTTCCGGTGCAGCAGGAAACCGCCCTGCAGGTGGGTATGGCCGAAGAATGAAACCTGCGTATGCACCAGGGACGCAACGTATCCGGCCTCCTGTTGCGTAACCAGATACTCGTCCTCGTTTGCCGGTGAACCGTGCAGTATCTGAAAATCGGAAACTGGCATGGGCCCCGCCGGAAGGTGGCGCAAATACTCCCGGTTTAACTCCGTCAGCGTCTTGCTGGTCCAAATGGCCGACGTCTTCGCCACGGGGTTGAACCATTCCAAATCCTCCAGGCCGACGCAAGATTTGTCGTGGTTGCCCCGGATTCCGGCGGCCGTGTTGGCCCGCGCCCAATCGACCACCGCGTTCGGATCGGGCCCATAGCCAACCAGATCGCCGCAATTCAGAATCTGGTCGTACTTGCCGTGGGCATCGGCGAGAACCGCGCTCAACGCTTCCCAGTTGCCATGAATATCGCTCAGGATTAAGTAGCGCACAGGCGTATCAACGCGATCTCCGGAGGCACGCCGAGGCGGGCCGGCAAACCGACGGTGCCCACTCCTCGCGTGACGAAAATCGACGCATTTCCTTCGCGGTATAAACCGTCTACATAAGGCGTGATAAATCGGGCGATATTGAGTCCCTGATGAAGGATCTCCACGTTCACCTGCCCGCCGTGCGTGTGGCCGGAAAGCGTAAGATCGTACCCTTTCGCCGCAGCAACGGGAAAGACGTCGGGGCTATGCGACAGCATGATATTTAGAGCCCCCGGCACAACCATTTCTTCGGCGCCCACAAGATATTCGTTCCCCTTTCGCTGATAGTCGAATCCGGCAAAGTTGATGCGGGACTTGCCGAACTGCAGAATCTGCGACTCCTTACGAAGAAAGCGGATGCCGATACCCAGACCGGCTCTCGTTGTGTATTCTTCGCTTTCGGCGTAAATCTCGTGGTTTCCCAGGCAGCCCAGAACCGGAGCATCTACCTTCAAACGCGCCAGATGCTTCAAGCAGAGATCAAGCGGATCGCCCGCCCTGGTGATCAGGTCCCCGGTCACCAAACCAATGTGCGCGCGGGTCTCATTCGCCATGTCGATCGCACGTGCCAGAAGCGACTCGCTCACGAACGGGCTCAAATGGATGTCGCTGATTTGAACCAGCCGAAGCCCTTGCAGGTCTTTGGGCAGATTCGGAATGTGGACATCCACCTGTCGCAAAGTCAAATGGTCGCGCTGGATAATACCGAACCCGGTAGCGACAACCGGAGCGGCGAATGTAGCGGCCCGCGCCACCCTTAGAAATTGTCTTCGCTTCGGATCGAAGGCCGGAACGCTTTTCCAGATAGCCGCCAACACCACGGCCGCCATGGACCAAACGGCGATAGCAACGGCGCCGGCGTGAATCCAACTGGCCCAAAAATTCGGCAGGTGCCTGGAAATGACAGCCGGGGTCAGCGCCATGCCCAGGGAAAGCCAGATAGCCGCCACTGCCAGGCCGATTCCAATACGGGCCCTTCCTTGACTCGGCAACTGCGCGGCATTCCAGCGGCGCAGCATATAGATGGCACCAAGGCTTACAAGATAAACGATTAAATCGACGACAAAATGCGGGCGAACAGCCATGAATTACTCTTTCAGTGTACCGTGCGCGGGTGGGGCGGTTACAATCGAGAAATGTCTATTGTTGTCGTTGGGTCGGTTGCCTATGACGGTGTCGAAACACCGCATGGCCGGGTAGATCGAATGCTCGGCGGCGCTTGCACCTATATCGCGCTTTCCGCCAGTTATTTTAGCCCGGTAAAGATTGTTGCGGTCGTAGGTGATGATTTCGATCCCGCCGATGTGGAGTTCCTGG
>JANYCV010000491.1 GCA_025360145.1 Acidobacteriaceae bacterium | reverse complement strand
GCGCTCGCGGGCGGTGAAGCCGGGCATGTCGGAATTGTGAACGATGTAGGCCGAGTGTTTATGATGGGCCACGCTGCTGATGAAGTGCCCCGTATCCAGCAGATGCGCGGCGGCTTCCAGCAGCTTCGCATATTCGGGTAGCAGCTTGTGAAGCGGTTGCAGCGATTCAAACAGTTGGTGCGCAAACGACGCTACTCTTCGCGCGTGTTTCGCCGGCACATTGTACTTTTTCGCCATGCCCTCCACGTGAAGCAACTGCTCCCGGCTCAGATGACTGAGTTCCCGGCCAACGCCACGGGACGCCAGGTCCGCAATGATGCCGTCACGAACACCCGCATTCGAATAATACACCGCCGGTAGCCGGAACGCCTCAAGCACCTTCAAAAGCACAGCCGCTCCCGGCACAATAATCTCGGCGCGGCGGGGACCGATACCGCCGATTTTCTTGCGCCCGCTAAGATCCCTCGCGCACAGTTCTTTGTACAGTTTTCTGATCTGAGGCGTGGTAGCGCGCAATCGTGAGGCTTCTTCCCTTCGCGTGCGCGGGATGCGGTTGATGGCACAGACCATCGCGGCTGCGGTGGAAGAAGTCCCAATGGCCCTGTCGAACGGACGGACGCCGATCTTCTTCACGGCCACGTCCAACTTCTCGTCGATAAACTGCTCCAACCGGTGCAGGTCCGTCTCGCTGGGCGGATCGCTCTTCATGAATGCCTCGGTGAGGCGAACCGCACCCAGCGGCCTGGATACGCCGCTCTGCATTTCGCCGTTCTCACCGGCGATGATCTCCGCACTGCCCCCGCCGATGTCGACGATCAAGATGCGCTTGTCGGGATGGGGCCAGCGGCTCTGTACGCCGCGATGAATCAGCCGCGCCTCTTCCAGACCGGAGATGATCTCCACCGGCACCCCGATCGCAGCGGAAACCCTGCGGATGAACTCTTCCTGATTGCTGGCATCGCGCACTGCGCTGGTGGCTACGGCCCGGACGCCAGCTACATCGAGCCGCTGATAAGTTTGCGACATGCGCGCCAGCACCTGGCAGACAAACTCCATGGCTTCGCCGCTGATTCGTCCGCTGCTGAAAACGCTGGCCCCCAGGCGGGTCACTTCACGGTCCGCAGCGAGAATTACCGGCGCAGAGCCAGCGACTACCTCCGCCGCTTCCATTCGAACTGAGTTGCTGCCGATGTCGATTGCGGCGTACCTGGGCATAAGGCCATGATACTGGGTTGCCGCCAATTCTTCGCTTTCGCGGTGTCGCCCTAGGCAACATCCATCGGCGTTTCCTTCGGAGACGTTCCATTCGGATCGTTTATCTTCGCGCCCGGCGGGGCTTTGATCGGCCCCTTTAGAACCGGATCGTTCGTCCGCCGCATCCAGCCGTCCAGTCTTCCACGCATTTCTTTAGCCGCCCCCGCCGCCGCGCTATCCGCAATCAGGTTCCGGGTCTCGTTCGGATCGAACACCATGTCGTAGAGTTGTTCAGTCGCCACTTGTTGATTTCTCCAGCCCATCTCAAGCCAGAGATCTTTACTCAACCCATCGTCGCAATTTGGCAGCACCGGTTGATGCCGGTCGCCAAAATGACGGATGTATTTCCAGCGCTGCGTCCGCGCCGCGCGCTTCGGCTCATACGCCGCATGATAAGTAACTTCACCGAAGATCTCATCGTTGATTTCGGCTTTCTCTCCGTGCAATACCGGTAGGAACGAACGCCCCTGCAACCAGCCGGGGGCCTTCGCATCCACTAATTCACACAGCGTGGGAAACAGGTCGATCTGCGAAACCATGGCATCGCACACCTTGCCGCCAGTGAAACCGCCGGGGCCGCGCATCATCAGCATCACGCCCATGCCGTGGTCTTGCAGGTTGCATTTCATCGCCGGAAATGCGACCCCGTGATCCGTCGTACAGACCACTAGCGTGTTGTTCGCCAAGCCACTGGCTTCGAGCGCCGCAAGCACATCGCCGATGGCCGCGTCCAGCACTCGCGCGCTGGCTTTGAACTCCGCAATATCTTTCCTGGTACCCGGGGTGTCGGGAATCGGTGCCGGGGGTTGGCAGTACCGCGCGTCTTCTTTCGGGCCCGCCGGATGAAATTCACGGTGTGTTTCATGGAAGCCGACATCCAGAAAGAACGGCTGTTTCGGGGCGTTTTTCAGAAATCTCACTGCCGCCGGAGCGACGTGCCCGGCCCGTTTGCTCGAAGTCTCTACTATCTGGTCATATCCAATCACCGACGGGTTTTGGGCGATGTGTTGAACGCCGATCAGCGCGGATCGGTATTCCAGCGTTCGCAAAGTGTGGAGAATGTGCTGGCTGTAGTCGTTGAGTCGAAACCCTCGATGCGCCAGGCCGAACATTCCGTTGTTGTGCGGGCAGAGACCCGTCAATAGACTGGCCCGGCTGGGGGAACAAGTGGGCGCGGCGTTAAACGCTTTGCGGAATAACACTCCGCCTTCGGCCAGTTTTTGCAGATTTGGCGCCGGCACGGGATGGCCGTATGGCTGAACGTACCTGCCTGTATCGTGCGAATGAATGTAGAGAATATTGGGACGCTTGGCCGAAACCGGCTGCTGGGCCGCTCCCACCAGGACGCTGGCGGAAGACGCGCCGGCCGCAATGTTTTTGAGGAATCTCCGCCGGGGTAGATTTATCATCAGGTTTCGATTATATTCCTTGAGAGGGATAAGCAACAGTTCGAGCCAGATTGCGTCCTATCGAAGAGGAGGAAAGACGATGAAGCGACTCTTGAGTTTGGTTTTCGCGGCAGGGGCGAGTCTGATAGCAGCCGAGCCCGGTACCGTTGCCTACAACAAGCTGGTGAAAGAAATCCGCCATGAACTGGTGATGCTGCCGTACTACAACGTATTCGACAACCTGTCGTTCAAGGTGGAAGGGCGCAAAGTTACGCTGCTGGGCCAGGTGGCGAGACCTACACTGAAGGCAGACGCCGGGCGCGTGGTGAAGAGCATTGAAGGAGTGGAGATTGTGGATAATCAGATCGAGGTACTGCCACTTTCACCAAATGACGACCGGATTCGGATTGCCGTCTACCGCGCCATCTACGGGCAGTCTTCGTTGCAGCGTTATGGCCTGCAGGCGGTGCCGCCCATTCACATCATCGTGAAGAACGGCAATGTCACGCTGGAAGGAGTGGTGGCCAATGCGGGCGACAAGAATCTCGCGAACATTAGTGCAAATGGAGTCAGCGGAGTGTTCGGCGTCACCAACAATCTGGTGGTGGAAGGAGCGTCGAAGTAACTGCCAGCCCGCTACAATGAAGCGGTGATGCTTCGTCTCCTCATTGCCGCTTTGCTCTCCTGTTTCGCGGCCTTCGGCCAGGACCTCACGAACGTCTCGGTGGAAAAAGTGGCCGGAGCGATGAAGTTTACCGAAGGCCCGGTCTGGTCGCGCGAAGGTTTTCTGCTGTTCAGCGATATCCCGAGCAATCGCATCATGAAGTTTACTCCCGGTGCGGGCGTCACGGTGTATCGTGAGAACAGCAACGGCACTAATGGAAACGCCTTCGATGATAAAGGTCGGCTCTATAGTTGCGAAAGCCGCACCGGGCGCGTGATTCGCACCGACAAGAAGGGGAAAGTCGAGGTGTTGGCCGAGAAGTGGGAGGGCAAGCGCCTGAACGCTCCGAACGATATTATCGTCAGCAAGAACGGCCACGTATACTTC
>JANYCV010000465.1 GCA_025360145.1 Acidobacteriaceae bacterium | reverse complement strand
CGAAAACGGGACCCTCGCCTTGTACGCCGGTCGCCGAAGCAGACGTCTGAGTCTATCGCCCATGGGAAGAATCCCATAGTAACAGCGATTCGCCGGAACAGCGCTTCACACCCTCCAAAAATCACCCCACCAAAAAAACTTAGTCGCAGATCTCAAAAATAAACTGTAAGCCATCCATTATAAACAGCTTCTGTCCAATGTAGTCGCCCTCCGCATGTCCGGAAATTAGACCCCATCCTGTACAATATCCGCAGTCGCGACAACGCCCGGCCCAAGCCGGTTCCTGGACGAATTCCGCCCCGCCACCCACGCTGAAGAGATCCTCGTCGAAATCATGGCCCGCAGTTTCGGGTCCGCCGAAGCTCACCTTACACGGTTTTCTACTTGCCTTTCAAGCTTGCCTCGTGCTCGTCATGTGGCCCAATCCAAAACCAAAAATGCTCATTGCCTTGCTGGTAACCCGGAACGCTCCGACTCATTTCAAAGCCAGTGAAGGATGGGAAGGTTGGACGTGAACAACCTGTAAGCTTTGTCAGCTTGACTCCGAACCTCTGGCGGAAGCGCGTTATACGCCTCCCAAAATTCAGGCGAGACGCAGGAGAGGAAGGTCACTTGCGCGTCTGTTTCGGGTCGCCGCAAAACTCTTCAACAGGTCGAAACCTGCCCGCCGCCACGTTCGCTTTGACCTTCTCCACCAAACGCGCACCGCGCCCGCCCGGAGAAAAGTCCGTGGCCATCTGCTTGTCCCAGTCGTCATATTCAAGCCCATTGAGCCAAATGGAAAGAGAATGACAGCCCTCGTCCGCTAATCCAGCAATCGCCTCTTTGATGGCTTCCACCGTCATACCCAAAACTGAGCCCGGTTCTGAGAAAAATGCAACTGCATTAGCCTCGGACTGGGGAGACGCCTCCTCCACATACGGCGGGACGCAAAATTAGACACCATCCGTCCTTTGCCGGTCAACCGCGAGGAAGCGACGCCCGGTGGAGTGCTTCGCTCCCCGCGTTACATTAGTCTCTAACGAAGGGGTTCACCACGGTTACCCCTCCCCATGTAGCACCTGTCTGGAGAGCTTCACTAAACAGAACCGCTGCTCCGCTTACCCGCGCGGCGTGTACAATCATGGCGTCCCAAAACGAAATTTGATGCAATCGGTGGAATTCAATGGCCGATATTACGTCGCACTCCTGGAAGCGGACCACGCGCAGCCGCGACATGATCTCCACTTTCCGCTGCGCTAACTCCGCGGATACCCCCAACTTTCGCGTGGCAACTACAAAGTACTCCTGCAGAACCTGCAACGATACGACGGCATGGCCGGATACTTGATGGTCGGTGATCAATTCAATTGCTTTCGCCTTTTTCTCTGGAGCGGAAGCGTCGTCCGCGCACACGAATATATTTGTATCGAAGAACGACACGCGCTTCATATGCGATCGTGAGCTTCGTCGCGGTCGAATTTCCAACCGTTTGAATTCCCCTGCGATGCGTTCGAAAGCCGCCTAAACTCGTCGGCATCCCGGAGGGAGTCGGATTTTCCAGCGAACTGTTCCAGGTACTCCCGGACCAATTGGTTGACACTTGTACCCAACTGCTCCGCTCTCCGCCGAGCCTTCCGCACGATCTCATCTTCCACTGAAAGCGTGATATTCACATCACACAGTATACGTGCGCACGTATACTGTGTCAATCCTGCCGTGCGCTCCACACCCTCCAAAAATCAACCGGCCAAAAATCTCAGTCACAGGCCTCGAAAATAAACTATAACGAATTGATACTAAACACTTTACATCCACTTAAACCACCCTCAGCACCTCCGGAAATTAGGTCCCCATCCTGTACAATACAAACCAGAAAAGGATGTACCGCTCAGAAACTAAAAAATCGAGGCGAAACACATGGCGAAAGCAGCAGCAGCAGCAGCAGCAGCAAAACCAATCAACGAGAAGAACTCCGCATCCGCGACAACACCCGCACCAGCCCAAATCCTAACCGCCTTCCGCCGCGACCTCCACCCCGCCACCCACGCCGAAGACATCCTGGTCCAGATCATGGCCCGCAGCTTCTTCTCCGCCCTCCGCGCCACGCGCGTAGAAACCACCCTGATCGACGCCCAAATCACCGCAATCGCAGACCACCCCACCATCCAGGCCTACGCCAAAAAGCACGGCACCGGCTTCGATTACGACACCCGCCGCCTCGGTCAAGCATTCGAAGCCGACTGCGGCAACCGCAACGCCCAACCCAAAATCACCCGCACGTCATCAACGCACGACCTGGCCTTCCTCCAAGCCCAAACCAGCCTCCAAAAGCTCCAGAAAATCCGCAAAAGCACAAAAGGCAGGGCCGCATAAATGTGCTCCGCCGCCCGCCTCGCCGCTAATCGACGCAACGCCGGCGCCTCCACCGGCCCCAAATCCGCCGCTGGCAAGCAGAGAGTGTCGCAAAACGCAAGAACCCACGGTCTCCGCGCCCAATCCGAAATCTTAACCCCAGCCGATCAACACGAAATCGCCAAAATCACCAACGAATTCGCCAAAGACTTCGAAAGCCCCCAGGTAGCCCAGCTAGCCAAAGCCTACTGGAACCTGAAACGCTTCGACGCCCTGGAAGACGAAGTCTTCGACGGCACCGAAACCAACCCGGAAGAAATCACCTGCCGTCTCTATAACCTAAGCCGCTACCGCGCCCGCCACCAGCGCCTTTTCCATCAATCCCTCGCCCAGTGCATCGCCGCGCAATCGCACAAACAAAGCCAATCTCCCAACCAAAACGCCCACAGCCCCAACTGCCCGCCCAGCAGGCAGGAGAAGAACTCCCTAACTTGCCAAAACACTTTTTATCCAATTCATCCCATTTATCCCAGCCAAAGGTTTTTTCTCCGGGCAACCCAACCACCAGCACTCCCCCCGCGCGGTATAATTCCTCTGGAATGGACCTTTACGACGAAATCATCCGCCTCCGGCGTCTCGGCCAGAAGTGCGCACTCGCCACCATCGTCCAAGTTCGCGGTTCCATACCCAGTTATGAAAGCGCTAAGCTACTCGTGCGCGAGGACGGTTCCATGGCCGGCACAATAGGCGGCGGCTGCGTCGAAGCCGAAGTCTGGAATGCCGCCCGCGAAGTCATCGAAACCGAAAAACCCAAGCACCTCAACTTCAGCCTGGGCCAGGACGCCGCCTACGACAATGGCCTAATCTGCGGCGGACAGCTCGACGTATTCGTCGAACCAATCCTGCCCCAACCCAGCGCCATCATCTTCGGTGCCGGCCACATCTCAAAGAGCCTCTGCAAAGTAGCCGGCCTAGCAGGCTTCCGCACCACCGTAGTAGACGACCGCGAAGCCTTCGCCAACGCCGAACGCTTCCCCGACGCCGACGAAATCCATGCCGGCGAATACGAAACCGTCTTCCCGAAACTCCCCGTCAATGAGACGACGTACATCGTAATCGTCACCCGCGGCCACCGGGACGACATGCGCGTCCTGGAGTGGGCCATCGGCACGCCGGCCAAATACATATCCATGATCGGCAGCAAGCGCAAGGTCATCAACGTCATCAAGGAACTAGAAAAAAAAGGCATCCCCCGCAGCGCCTTCGAACGCATTTTCGCGCCCATGGGCCTGGACATCGGAG
>JANYCV010000458.1 GCA_025360145.1 Acidobacteriaceae bacterium | reverse complement strand
CTTGTAAACAAATACATTCTTGGACTGGCCGATCCGGTGGGCGCGATCCGTGGCCTGGTTTTCCACCGCGGGATTCCACCACGGATCGTAATGAATCACGGTGTCGGCGGCCGTCAAGTTCAACCCGGTGCCGCCCGCTTTGAGACTGATGAGGAAAATGGGCACCTCGCCGTTTTGGAACCGGTTCACGGGCGTGGCCCGGTCCCGCGTATCCCCCGTCAGCATCACGTAGGGAATCGAACGGGCGGTCAGGGCGCCTTCAATGATCGCCAGCATGCTGGTGAATTGGGAAAACACAAGCGCCTTGTGCCCTTCCTCCATCACCTGACTCAGTTGCGACAGCAGAATCTCCAGCTTCGCGCTCGATTCACCCGTCCGCTTCTTGTCGATCAACCCCGGATGACACGCCGCCTGCCGCAACCGTAACAGCGCTTCCAGAATCATCATCTTCGATTTGGCAAGCCCCACGCTCTCCACGCTCTTCAGCAGCGAGTTCCGGAAATGATCGCGCAATTCGTTGTAGTGCTTCCGTTGCACCGGGTCCAGCTCGCAGAACAAAGTCTGTTCCAGCTTCGCCGGCAACTCGGGGGCCACCTGATCTTTCGTACGCCGGAGAATGAACGGACGCACTGCCTTTGCCAGCATGTGCCGCGACGCCTCATCCGGATTCCGCATCGCGCCTCCCGCCGACTGGAACACCGACGCCGATCCCAACATTCCCGGATTGAGAAACTCGAACAAGCTCCACAGCTCGCCCAGATGGTTCTCCACCGGCGTCCCACTCATCACCAAACGGTGGTTGGCCTGCAGCAGCCGCGCCGCCTTCGCCGATTCGCTCGCCGGATTCTTGATCGCCTGCGCCTCGTCCAGCACCACATAGTCGAAGCGTGTATTTTCAAAGTCCATCACATCGCGGCGCAGCGTGCCGTAAGTGGTCAGAATCAGGTCGTAGTTATCAAACCGCGCCGGGTCCTTCGCGCGTCCCGCTCCGGTGTGATCCAGCACGCGCAATTGGGGACAGAATCGCGCCGATTCCTGCTGCCAGTTGTACACCAGCGACCGCGGCACCACCACCAGCGACGGTCCGACTTCCGCCCTCAACTGCCGCCGCTCTTCCAGCATCGCCAGCACCTGAGGAGTTTTGCCGACGCCCATATCGTCCGCCAGGCACCCGCCGATGCCGAACCTCCGCAGGAACTCCATCCAGCCGAGGCCTTCCCGCTGATAGTGCCTCAGTTCCCCGACAAATCCCGCCGGTTGAACCGCGGCCGAAATGCCATCGAACCTTCGCAACTCCTGGCGCGCCTGCGCGAAGATCTGGTCCACCGCGATCTCCGGCCGATCGGCCAGCAGCACATCCAACAGCCCTGCCTGCGCCCGCGAAAACCGGATGTGGCCGTCCTTGTTCTGGCCGAAGCCCGCCAGCATTCCGTACTTCTGCAGCAGCTCCTCCGGAATGATTCCGAACGTTCCGTCGCCCAGCCGGACCATGTGCTCGCCCTTCTGAATCGCCTTCAACAGCTCCGGCAACGTCACCTCGCCATCGCCGTATTGCACGCCGCCGTGAAGCTCAAACCAATCGATGCCCGATGAGATCTCGGCCCGAAAGGCGCCCGGCTTCCGGAACATCTTCCCTTCCGCCTCGATGTGCCAGCCCGCTCTTACTAATTCCCGCACCGCGATCGGCAGCTTCTTCGGCGCCAGCTCCCAATCCGCATCGGAGAACGCGTAGGTCGCCGTAACCGGCTTGAAGCCCAACTCGCGCATTTTCTGCGCGGCGGCAACTTCGAGTTCGCGATCGCGGAGAAAATACTTCCGGGTTCCCGCATCGTAGTGCCCGTCGGAAGCCGAACGAGCCGGAATCCGCTTGCCGTCGTAGTCGAAGGAAAGAGCCGCCTCCAGCCGCTCGCTCTTGCTCTTCCAATGCGCTCGCTGCTCTTCGTGGATTTCCACCCGCGGCACCGGGGTCGTCCGTACGCTCTCGTATTGCAACTCCTCAGGCCAGTCGATCCACGGCGGTTTCGGACGTTTGAGAATCTCTTCCACAAACTCTTCGCCTTCTTCGGCGGGAACGGAGAGAAACGGCTGTTTCAATAGAAGCTGCAGCCAGGCTGCGGCACCGCCGTCGTCGAATCGAGCAACCCGCCCGTGGCGGACTAAAAACCCGTCTGCCACGTAAAGCACCGGATCAACCAATTCCATGGATTCGCCGCCGCGGCCAAATTTTCCGCGCACCGTCCAGTTGCCTCCGTCGCGTTCCACCAGTAACCGGAATTGCCATGGCGCGCCGTCGTCCCAGGTGAGCGGGGTCATCGACTCCAGCGGCGTCAGCCCTGTTGCGCGCAACAGGCACCGTCCGGTGGCGCACATCTTGGGCCAAAGCAGATTCGGAATGGTGTGCTTCATCCGGAACACCAGAGGCAGCAAATCGTACTGATAGGCGTAAACGTCAGGAACACCGCCCAGCACGGTGAGAATCTCTCGATCCAACGGATCGGGAACCTCGGGCACCGCCGACCGCGGGATACGCGTGGGTTTCAGCTTGCTCCACCCGCCTGTTTGCTTCGGCTCGCGGTAATTCACTTCCAGCGGGATGCCGCCAAGGTTCATTCCTGAAGTGGCGGCATCGATCAAATAGTAAATCTCGCGGTCGGACCGCCAAATATCCCTGTGCGCCGGCGTAATCATCTCCGCCGGTAGTCTCGAAATAATCTCCCGCCATTGCGGACCCCTCGGCGCAGGAGGCGGATTCTTTCTCCCTCCGGAAGGCTTGTACGGAGGTGCGTGCAGCAGATCGAAACTGGACGGGTCGAAATCTTCCGGGGAATCCAGTTCCATTCGCAACTTGCCGGTGAAGCCGAGCAGATAGTTCTTCGACTCCGCCGCCAGGATGGTTGCCCATAGATGTTTGCAGGGTCCGTCCGAATCGAAGTAGGGACACTCACAGTAGGCATGGATCGCCTGTCCGTTCCTCGCCAGGCGCACAAAGTAAATCTGCGTTCCTTCCGCGTGGGCCGTTACTTCCGTACTGCTGCCAGACAAAATCGTGATCTTGCGCCAGAAGAAAAGATCGGTGCCACGGCTCCGGATCGTTGTGTCGAAGAACGAAGTGAGATGCTTGCGTAGATACATTGACTGGGAGAAAGTGGAGACTTTCAGCATCTCATACCCGCCGAAATGCACTCAAGGAAGCGGCTCCACCGTGATGGAACCCTCATGTTCCCACGCGGCCAGCACCGTGCCGCCGGGAAGCGCGATCAAATTCACAAAAGCCCCTTCCAGATTGAGCGGCACCGCAGTCTTCGCGCCAGGCAATCGAACCTGAATGCCGCCGGCGCCGGACCACGCGGTGTACAGCCCCTTGTTCCCCACCGCGAGAGCGACGTCCTTCCCGTTGCCAACCAAAGTCTCCGTCTCCCCCGGTCGCGCGAGGAAGATCTGGCCATCGCGCCGCCAAGCCGACACCAGCCCTTGATCGTCCACCGCCAGTCCGCCGCCATCCATTGGGCAGGCGTTCAACTGCCAAGTCCCAGTGCCCATTTTCCGCGCCTTTTCAAATCGCAGTCCGTCGACCGAACTGCTTACGTACAAATCGCGCGAGCCCTGTATCGCGTTGCGCCACATGACGGAGATCCGGCCCTGCCGGTCAATCGCGATGGAAGGGTGGCAGCACTGGCAAACCGTTCCGTCCGGCGATTCGTAAACCAGCACGTTCTTCGACCACGTCACCCCGCTATCTACCGACCGTGAGCCGTAGATGCGCGTGCCTTTGCCCCGGAGATCGAGCCACGCCGCAAACAGTCCGCCCGTCGGGTCGGACCCCATTGCGTGCAGACCTTCGCGCGCGGAGCCAGGAACATCGTTGACCGGACCGCCGGGCAACCACGTCTTGCCATTGTCAGTGGATCGCCAGACCCGAAGCTCGCTATCCGCCGCGCTCTTGCCGGCCACCGCGGTGATCACAATCGCCTTCGGCAGAATGCTAACACGCGGTCCACGGTGCCGCCCCAGCGACAACACTCCTTCCGAGGTCACCATCACCGGCGGGCCGAACGTGCGTCCGTTATCCCGGGACGAAGTGAAATAGATCGACTTTCCCGCCCCATACGTCATGCCGACCATCCCGTTCCCAACGGCGAGTTGCGGTTGACGGTACTCCACGGCCGGCGCGTCCGGTTGAATCCGGACGGCCATCAAAAATAGAACTGGCAGAATCATAGTGTTCTCTTATAAGGTTACTTCGATTCGTCTTTTCCCGCTTCACCCACAACAGTGACGTTCGCGATCCAGTATTCAAAATCGGCGGGCCGAACGAAAACAGACGCCCGCAAGTGTACTCCAGGCTTGAGCTTTTGAAAGTCTCCGGCATCCTTCACCGGAAACTCCATGGTCATCGCTTCCATCCATCCCTCAATCTTCTGGTGCCTGATTACGGCAAGCCGGTGCTGCGCATCCAGCCGAACCACCTGGCCGGTCAACTTGTACTCATTCACCGGACCGGCCGGTCCCGGCTTCTTCCCGCATGACACAGTGATCAGCAGCCAAACGAAAACGATCAGTGCTTTACGCAATTATTTGTATCCTATCCGTTTCAACGAAATGGCCTCCGGAAGGCTGTTTGCATAGTAACTGTTTCACCCCGCTGCCCATCAGTGTAATGGTAGAACTGTCTCAAACGGGGGGGAGCGAAGCCTCTGTTGACTGGCGCTCGGCAATATGTTCGGCGACAATTAGAAACGGCCTCCAACGACAATTACCCGAAAGACCTGTCACCAGTCAGCGGTGCTTGTCTGAGAGTGGCCGGGAGCAATGAAACTCAAAACGGCCTGAGCTGGCATCAACGTCCTAACCACTGGTGTTTGGGGCGAAACCCCATTTTAAAGCGTGTTCCGCGACCTTACTTTTTCCGGACTCCTACACAAGCCGCCGGTGTTGCCTGAGTAATTGTCGTTGACCGGGAATTCTAATTGTCGCCCATCGGCAATATCGGTTCCGGCCTGCACGAAATACCGCAAAGTAGCGTCATAAGTGCCAGATGCTGGCCCGCGGGAGTGAGTAAATGTTGCGGCTGCGGACTTCGGGTACCGAATGGGATGATTGAACACCCACAATTCCGCCGTTATGTTTTCAAGATCGCACACACTGCGTTTGTTTTAGGAACGTGTGACGGCTTGATGCAAACCAGGCCAACAGCCGTCCGCGAAATTTCAGCCTTTCCCATTCACACGGACGCAGGCTCGGTTCGCTTAATACTCATGAAAGGGAGGGAACGATGAAACCACTTGCAAAACTTTTCACCACTTTTGCCGGACTGTGTGCGCTGCTGGCTGCTTCGGCTACAGCGCAAGTAGCCCCTGAGCCACCAAAACAAATCAGGTTGGACGACGTAGGCGGCGGACGGATAGTGGTCATCCCCAAGTGGGAAAACGGTTTTTTCGTCAGATTTGAGATCCCCGACGGAGGCACGACGCCGGCTGTTTACGTGCAGGATGCCGACGGTAAGAACGTAACGACGGCTGTGGTGGCCATGCCGGGTGCAGTGGAAAATGGTCTGAGCGACGCCGCCGTATCGCCGCGCGGCGAAGTGGCCGTGGCGGGCGGCGCAAGCTGGTCTGACGGCAGAACCACCACGTTCATCCAGTTCATCAGTAACGCAGGGAAAGCACTGCAACTGATTCGTACCTCGCCCTTTACTGCACGCCGGATTTGCTTCAGCGCGGATGGAACTCTTTGGGCCCTGGGATATGAGCTGGATAGCGGAGGCATGGAATTAGCCGATTACAACATTTTGAGGCACTACGGGCGAGATGGCGTGATGATTCATTCGGCGATACCCCGGAACAGCTTTTCCCTTCCGGGCCACTCGAATCCGGTGTCAGATTCGTACCTGGCAACTTCTGGCGATCGTGTCGGCATATACAGTAATAAATCCAAAGAATGGATCGAGGTCTCCTCTACGACCGGGGCCGTGGTGCGCCGGTGGGCGGGACTTACCCTTGGACCGAAGAGCGCGGTCATTGGGGCTTTCTTGACCAGTTCTGGATTTGCGTATATCAGCGCCGAGAATCGAGAGACTCAAGTGCGGACAGCCCACAAACTCGACAGGTCTACCGGAACTTGGGCGGACGTCAAAAACATCAGCCACCGGATCATCGGTACGGATCGCGAGTCCGTGCTGGAGTTATTTGCTCATTCCGAGGTCCGTTGGGTGACACCAGAGTAGTGGGCGCGGCGGATCATCGACTGCCTAGAAGATCAGCCGCAACACCACCTCCGTCTGACGATTGATATTCGCCTGGCTTGAGATCTGCCCGAATTGCGCCTGCCCGAATGTAGTATTCGGGCCACCGAATACCGGATGGTTCATCAGGTTGAACGACGACGCGCGCAAGTTCATCTTCAACCGCTCGGTTATGGAAAATTGCTTCGTCAACGTCAAATTGTAGTTGTTCATACCTGGGTTTCGCAGCCACGAAGCGCGCGCCGGGGCATTTCCAAACGTAAAATTCGCCGGCTGCGCAAATGCCTGCGTATTGAAGTAGCGCAACAGCCGACCTTCCACCGTACCGGAAATTCCGGAGCTTGGATCGCCGGTCACGTTCGGCCGCTGCCCACCCGCTCCAGCCAGAAACAGCGTATTCGCATTAACGCCGAAACTCAGCGGGAACCCCGACTGGAACGTATTGAACATCGCGATATTCCAACCGCCGACCGCATAATCCAGCGCCCTGTTCATGCCTTGGCCAAAGGCCTTGCCGCGGCCCACCGGCACGTCCCAACTGATGGTCGTCGTCAGGCGCTGCGGTACATCGAATGCGGCCGGCGCCCGCTCAATTCTGCGATTATAGTTATCCTGATACGGGCTCACGTCGCTCAAGTTCTTCGCAATCGTGTAGGAAATGATCGTAGTCAGCCCCTTGTAGGAACGCGTCTCAAACTTCATCTGCATCGAATGGTAATTGGAGTTGCCCAACGCCGGCAGGTTTCGCGTGATGTTCTGGAATTGGTTGTAGGGCCGCAGCAATTGCTGGCGCTGCGTGGTGCGTCCCGCCAGCGGCCCGCTGGCGATGCCGCCGAAATACGGATTATCCACCACGTCCAGCAGTCCGGTGCCAAGCGACAGATACTGCGGATTCACCTGGTTGATATTCTCGGTGATGTTGTTTCCAATCGCCACTTCGCTGGTCAAATTAGTGCCTCGCCCCCCGATATAGCCCGCCTGGAACACTGAGCCGGTGAAGAGTTGCCGCTGAATGTTGACGTTCCACGTGTGATAAATCGGCGTCACGTCACTCGGCTCCACGAAGGAGATGCCCTGGCCCACCAGTGTCTGCAATCCCCGCGCGTTGCCTACCGGAGTCAACTGCCCCGTGGGAAAGGGATTCGACAATCGGTTGACAACATCGATCCCGTTTTGCGAAACCACCATCGGAGAGGTCACCGAGTACCCAACCGCATCCACCGACCCTACGATCGGAACATAGTTCAGCGCATAACCGGCCCGGATGACCATCTTCGGCGAGAATGAATAGGCCAGTCCGATGCGCGGAGCGAAATTGTTCGTGTCGGAATCGTAGATGCCTCGCGGCAGTCCGCCCGTTCCCGCATACACCAGTCCACCGGTCACAGGAATTCCGCCGAGGTTGTATTTCGCGTTGCGGTCGAACCCCCGCGTAGCCCGGTTGTAGCGCTCCGTACGCGGCGTCTCAAACTCATACCGCAGACCGATGTTCAGCGTCAGGCGCGACGTAATCCGGTAATCGTCCTGCACGAAGAAGCCGAAATACTTATTCAGAATGGACACGCCCGTGTTGCTGTCCACCGAACCGGAGGCTGGCGTGCCCAGCAGCAGCGAAGCCAGGGGGAAACCCGTGGTTCCCAGCGGCGTGTCCGCGCGCGGACCGTTGGTCCATTGATTGGTGAAGCTGTAGGTGCCGCCGGGCGATAGATTCCGGAAGAAGTTGCCGTAGAACAGGCGAAGATCGGCGCCATACTTCACCAGATGCTTGCCGTGCTGTTCAAACACGCTCGGCTGAAGCGTGTACGTGTAACCTGGATCATTAATGTAGCCCGAGCCCGCTAGATTCATAATGCCGTTCGTGCGGATCAGCGGGAATCCCTTCGTCTGCAATCCGCCCGCGTAGGAGGACGGGAATCCAAGGCTCGCCGGATCGAAGCTATCCGACCATGGACGATTGTCTTCTTTGGCGCGTGCATAGCCGAACCGCACGTCCAGCGTCCGGCGCGAACTCAGCAGAAACGTATTGCCCCAGGAAACACCGAAGTGCGGGCGGTTTACGACGTTGCGTCCGTCGGTGCCGATGCCGTCAAACTGGAACGGAAAAATCAGCAGCGCGGTGCCATCGTTCACGCGGACGAACGTGTTGTAACGCTCGTTGACCTGGTGATCCAATTTCACGGCAATCATGTTGTAGTTCCGCGGCCACTTGCCGGAGAACGCAAAGTTGTTCACCCACGGCTGCGACGCGCTGGACGGCGCGCGATTCGGCACAGGGTAGAAACTCATGATCTTCTGGCCCACCGCATCCTGGCGGTTCGCCGGAATGAGGTTGCCGGCGAACGGAGTGCGCGTCGGTACTCCACCAACGGCAGTGACCGAAAGCGGATCGTAAATCGCCGCCGATACTTCACTGAAATCGCCGGCGCGCATCTTCGCCGTCGGCGACGATCCGGTGAAGTCAATCGCGTTCCCCTCCTTCGCACCCTCGTAGCTGGCGAAAAAGAACGTGCGGTTCTTGCCGTTGTAAAGCTTCGGGATCAGCACCGGTCCGCCGACGCCGAAGCCATATGTGTTTGCGCCGAACGCAGCCAGTTTCCGGCCTTGGCCGCGCTGGAAAAACTGATTCGCATCCAGCGTGGAGTTGCGGAAAAATTCGTAGAGTGTCCCGTGAAGCTGGTTCGTTCCCGACTTGATGACCATGTTAGTCATGCTGCCGCCGGAACGTCCAAACTCAGCCGCCAGCGTGCCGACTTCCAGCTTGAACTCGCCAATCGAATCCACCGCCGGAACCCATTGCGAAATGTTGACTCCGCGATTCACGTTGATGGTATTGGCCACGCCGTCCACAAACACGTCGGTAGCGGCAACCGGTGCGCCGTTGGCGGAAAACAGAACGTTTGTGATGGTGTCGTTCGGGCGCGTGTCCTCGCCATAGCGGTTGTTCACCACGCCCGGAGTCAGCGTGAACATGAACAGCGAACTGCGGCCCTTGAGCGGAAGGTTGTCCCGGATCTCACTGCGGATCGCGGTGCCAAGCGCGGTGCTGTCGGTTTCTATGGTGGACGCGCTGGCTTCTACGCGAATGGTCTCGGTTGCGGCGCCCAGCGACAGCGCGACATCTTCGCGCAATACCTGGCTCAGATTCAGTGTGACCTTGTCGCGAACCGCGGTACTAAACCCTGCTGCTTTCACTGACAGCGAATAAGTGCCCGGGGGCAGATACGGAAACGCGTAAAAGCCGTCTTCCTTGGTGGTCATGGTACGCTCTAAGCCCGTCTCGGCGTTCGTCAAAACAACGGCCGCGGCACCTACATTCGCGGACTGCGGATCGGTGATAGTGCCCTGAAGAGTGGCACGAAAATCCTGTGCGGTGACGGCCAGCGACACGGCAACAAGAATACTGACAAGGCGCAGCAACATGGATACCCTCCTGAAGAAGTAAGCGTTGTATGTGGAGCATATCAACACTTCGCGCGGGAATGCAATACTGCAT
>JANYCV010000415.1 GCA_025360145.1 Acidobacteriaceae bacterium | reverse complement strand
CAGAGCAGAATCCTCTGAACCGGCGACGTCCACCTTGGGAAAGGCCGCCTCATGAAACGGAACACGCCATCCGGCGGCGCAGGCCAAGCCCTTTGCACGGAAAAAAGTGTCTTGAATGCCAGCTTGGGAAAATGGACCATGTTTTGTTTTCAGTGATATAAATGCGCACGGCGTTGATTCAGGGTATGGAAAATGCCAACAAAACAGGATCCCGTTTCGACAGATTGCTTAATGGAGGGTTTTTGGAGGGTTTAACGTCGGCCCTCGGGGAGGGCCGGCTCGACACCGGGAACGGCTCAACCGCAAAATCGAGATCGCGCGCGAAGTCCAGGAGCGCCGGTTGCCGCAGGTGTTCCCCGAAGTACCCGTGTCAAGCGAGAAGGTCTTTGATGGCGGTCAATTCGGAAGTCGGTCTCACCGCAATTTCCACGGGCTTTGCATGGGTCGTGTACCGTTTGCGTTAGATTAAATCTGCTGGGAGAGTGTTCTATCTAATAGACTCCGCTAGCCGGCGCACCACCGGCAGCGTTTCAGCGATTTCGAACTCCAATATTTTGTGCGCCCGGCGCAGGCGCTCCTCGATCCGGCCCGCTACGCTCACGCATGTCCGCGTGTGATTCACTTTATCAAGCAGGGTGAGATTAACGAGCTTTTCACGTGATGTTCTGCGAGCCGACTCCACGGGAGACCTCCTCACCCTAGAGGCAACGGGAGGATTTGGCGATTGTCGAGTACCATCCCTTCCCACTATCGGCACAAGTCGGATCAAGACACCTGAACTGTTACCATTTATGATTGCAGGTTGCCCACACGTATTCCGGGAACCGTCGCGGCGCCACAAACAGAGGTAGTCGATCTCCTTACATTAGATTACAGCTACGCCCATCTGCCCGACAGATTTTTCGCGCGCCTTGAGCCTACTCCGGTCGTCGCGCCGCGCCTTATCCGGCTGAACGAGAAACTCGCCCGGCAACTCGGGTTCGATCCTGGCGCGCTTGCAACGCCAGATGGTCTGGAAATCCTTGCCGGGAACCGGGTGCCCGAGAACGGCGAGCCGATTGCCATGGCGTATGCAGGCCATCAGTTCGGGAATTTCGTACCGCAGCTCGGTGACGGACGAGCCATACTTCTCGGTGAGATCATTGATCGCGACGGTGCGCGTCGCGACATTCAACTCAAAGGCGCGGGCCGAACGCCGTATACCCGTGGAGGCGATGGACGTGCTGCGCTGGGACCAGTCTTACGCGAATATATCGTCAGCGAGGCGATGGCGGCGCTCGGAATTCCGACGACCCGAGCTCTTGCCGCCGTGACTACGGGCGAGACGGTTTGGCGCGAAACACCGTTGCCCGGCGCGATTCTTGCTCGTGTCGCGTCCAGCCACATCCGGGTCGGAACCTTTCAATTCTTCGCGGCGCGCGGAGATGTGGATGCGATCCGTAGTCTCGCCGATCATGTCATCGGCCGGCATTATCCGCAAAGCGTCGATGCCGCGAACCGGTATCGCGCGCTGCTTGACTCGATCATTGCGCGCCAGGCGGGACTGGTCGCGAAATGGATGCTCGTTGGTTTCATTCACGGCGTCATGAATACCGACAACATGTCGATTGCGGGTGAGACCATCGACTATGGTCCCTGCGCCTTCATGGACGTTTATCACCCGGCAGCGGTCTATAGTTCCATCGACACCATGGGCCGCTATGCTTTCGGCAACCAGCCGCGCATCGCCCAGTGGAATCTCGCCCGTCTGGCGGAGACGTTTCTGCCGCTGCTTGCAGACGACGAGGACGCCGCAGTTAAGGAGGCGCAAGCGGCGATTGGCATGTTTTTCGCCCGCTTCGAAACGGCCTATGCCACGGGCTTCAGGCGCAAGCTTGGTCTGTTCCAACCCCACGCCGGTGATTTAACGCTCGCTCAGGACCTTCTCGATTGCATGGGCAGGAACAGCGCCGATTTCGCCTTGACCTTTCGCGGGCTGTGCGACGCCACAGTGAGTTCCGAGGGCGATGTGTCCCTGCGGAGCTTGTTTGACGATCCGAGCGCGTTGGACGATTGGGTGGAAAGATGGCGTCACCGCCTTGCCGAGGAGGGCGGGGACGCGAACGCACGCCGGGTGGCGATGCGGGCGGCCAACCCGCTATTCATTCCGCGCAACCATCTCGTGGAGGAAGTGATCTCGGCTGCGGTGAACAACGGAGATTTCCGGCCGTTCGAAACACTGCTGGCGGTACTTTCCGCGCCTCATGAAGATCAGCCGGAGTTCGGGCGCCACGCGCTTGCGCCGCGGCCAGAGCAGATCGTGCAACAAACTTTTTGCGGCACGTAGCAAAGGAGGATCAAGGCAGCCACTAGATGCTCTGCCCGCTCTCAGCGCCTTACGAATGGCCGTTCTCGACAAAGTCGGACAGAACTTTCGTTCTATCTAATAGACTCCGCTAGCCAGCGCACCACCGGCAGCGTTTCAGCGATTTCGAACTCCAAATGTTTGTGCGCCCGGCGCAGGCGCTCCTCAACCCGCGAGGCCGTTTCTCCGTAAGCGAACAGGAAACCGAGATAGGTGTTTCCCTCCGGCAATGGCAAGACGAGCTGACCTTGTTTGGCGGTGATAATCACTTCGTCGACAAGCATCTCCGCCTGATCAACACCGCGAACACCTCGGTAGATGCCCGCGCGAGGTACCGGGATCATCATTACTCC
This sequence comes from Acidobacteriaceae bacterium, assembly GCA_025360145.1. Classification (GTDB taxonomy): domain Bacteria; phylum Acidobacteriota; class Terriglobia; order Bryobacterales; family Bryobacteraceae; genus JANXXV01. The sequence continues at coordinate 123 of JANYCV010000415.1, read as the reverse complement.
CGCCGCCCCGGCGCGCCTGCGCGCGCGCGACACGTCTTCGCCGAGCGCATGCCGGACGATCAGTTCCTCCAGCGGCGCGCCGTCTTCAAAAACGAGAGCTTTGGCGCAAAGGCCACCGATCGG
>JANYCV010000413.1 GCA_025360145.1 Acidobacteriaceae bacterium | reverse complement strand
ACCGGAACCACCCCGACTTTTTCATCCTGAATACCTGTACGGTGACGGCCACCGCAGATGAGGAAGTGCGGCAGACGGTGCGGAAATTGCATAGGGATAATCCGAATAGCCGGATTGTGGTCACGGGATGCTATGCGCAGCGGGCGCCGGAGGAAATCGCGGCGCTGCCCGGGGTTTCCATGGTGATCGGGAACTCGCACAAGACGCAGATTGCGGGGCTGCTGGCTGACTCGTCGGCAGAGTTCCACGGTGAAGTCCACGTTGGGGATATTTTCGCACAGCACGACTTTCTGGCATCGCCGGTGGAGGCGGCCGGAACCGACCGGTCGCGGCCGAATTTGAAGATCCAGGACGGCTGCAACAACCGGTGCTCGTTCTGCATTATCCCGTTTGTGCGCGGACGAAGCCGCAGTGCGCCCGCGCAACAGATTGTGGAACAGGTGCGGGATTTGAGCTCCCGGTACCGGGAAGTGGTGTTGACCGGGATCAACCTGGGCCGTTGGGGCCGGGAAGCGGGAAGCAGTCTACGCCTAGCCGATCTGCTGCGGCTGTTGCTGGCTGAGACCGATGCCGGGCGGTTACGGCTTAGTTCAGTGGAGCCGATGGATTTCTCGGACGACCTGCTGCAATTGATGGCGGATTCGCCGCGGATTGCTAAACACGTCCATGCCCCGCTGCAATCCGGATCGGACACTGTCCTTCGCCGGATGCATCGGAAATACCGGCCTCGCCACTATGAGGATAGGATTTGGAAAGCTCGGGAGTGGATGCCGGAGGCTGCCATTGGAGCGGATGTAATGGTGGGATTTCCTGGCGAGACGGAAGCGGAATTCGAACAGACGCGGGCATTCATCGAAAGACTCCCGTTCACGTATCTGCACATTTTCCCCTACTCCGAACGGCCCGGTACGCCCGCAGCCGAGCGGCAGGATCAAGTGGCGATTGCGGTGCGCCGGGCGCGTGGGCGAATCCTGAAGGAACTGGGATTGGCCAAGAATGCGGCTTTCCGGCGATCCATGGTGGGCCGGACTTTGCCCGCCGTTACGCTGCAGGACCCGGCCTTGGCCATGACCACGAATTATTTGAAAGTGGATCTGGCGCATCGGCGCCTGCCGCGGGAATTGATTGACGTTGAGATTGGCGGGGTGAGCGAAGCGGGACTTCGGGAGCGAGTGCTGTTTCCTTTGCTCTGAATCGCTGAAACCGGTTCCGCTACGGGGCGCGTCCCACTAAAGTTGAGCTATGCGCATTTTGTTGATAGTCCTGTTGGTTTGGGCCGTGCCGGGCTTTGGCCAGATCGCCCGACCGAAGAAGCCGGTTGCCGCAAAGCCTCCCGTCGTCGAGAAGGCCGCGGCACCCGCTACGTCGTGGCCTGTGGGCAGCTTACAAATTGAGGGGAACCGCATCTATTCGAGCGAACAAATTCTGGCTTCGGCCGGCCTGAAAGTGGGACAGCTAGCGGGCAAGGAAGAATTCGAGGCCGCTCGCGACCGTATTCTGGCCACGGGTGCATTCGAATCAGTGGGCTATAAATTCGGGCCGGCGGAGTCGGGCGCGCAGCAGTTCGCGGCCTCATTCCAGGTGATCGAAATCGCGCAGGTGTTTCCGTTCCGGTTTGAAGCACTCACCGTCAGCGAGGCCGATCTGCGGAATTTCTTGAAGCAAAAAGAGCCGCTCTTCGACAAGACAATTCCCGGCACAAAGGAAGTCCTCGCTAGGGTGGCGAAGGCGACCGGGGAGTTTCTGGCGAAGGCAGGGCATCGGGAGAACATCGCAGGGAAATTGATGGGCGAAGGAACGAAGGAGTTGACCGTGGTGTTCGGTCCCACCTCGCTTCCGTCCGTGGCGGAGATCAAATTTACCGGAAACGAAGCGATTCCTACGCAGACGCTGCAAATGGCAATCGCCGGAGTGGCCGTGGGCGCTATCTACTCAGAGCCGCGCTTTCAGCAACTGCTCGACACCAGCATTCGCCCGCTTTACGAAGCGAAGGGGAAAATCAGGGTGACCTTTCCCAAGCTGGAGGCTGAGCCCGCCAAGGATGTGACTGGCCTGATTGTGAAGGTGACAGTGGCAGAGGGGCCCACCTTCAAGCTGGGCGCCGTGACCCTGACCGGTGCCCCTGCCGCCGCCACGCTGGTGAAGGAAGCAAAGTTCAAGACTGGCGAGCCGGCGAACTTTACTGAGATTGAAGAAGGTGTGGAGCGCATTCGCGCGATTGTGCGGCGGGGTGGCTACATTCTGGTGAAGCCGGAAACCGAGCGCATGATCGACGACAAGGAGAAGAAGGTCGATCTGGTGATCCATGTGGATCGCGGGGCGATGTATTCCTTTGGAAAGCTGAATATCGAGGGGCTCGACATCATCGGCGAGCCGCAGATCCGCAAACTGTGGGCGATGAAACCCGGGGCGCCATTCGACGGCGAATATCCTGCACTCTTTCTCACGCGCCTGAAAGACGATGGCTACTTCGATAACCTGGGCAAGACGAAGTCGAAGCTGAATATAGACGAGAAGACCAAAATTGTAGACGTGACGCTGCTTTTCGCCTCCGATGGGAAGGCGCCGCCGGCGATCGGACCGGAACGCGATGCACAGGAAAAACGCGAACGGCAGCGGCAACCGCAGTGACCTTTCTGTGTAGGTAGGGCCTTAAATCGGGCGCGCAGCGTGAATGTGGAGCACCTTCGATGCATGACGGCAGTGCTAATACAAAGACAACTCAGGAAAGTCTTCCAGAAGGGAGTTCGCGGATTTCTGCATGACAGTGCGATTGAACCATTAGTGTGCTTCCGGCGGGGGAGGAGCAAGAACATTTGCTCCTCGTGATAGCATGGGTGGTTGTCAGGCCTCGGGCTTCGTGCAACGGGCGGCTGCAAACCCCGCCAGATCCGGAAGGAAGCAACGGTAGTGGTTCAGCCTGTGTGCCGCGGATCACCCGAGGTCTGGCAATTCCCATCCATGTATCAGGTTATCGCTAGAAAATACCGTCCAGCAATCTTTTCCGAACTGGTAAGTCAGGAACATGTCCGGACGACGCTGGAGAACGCGATCACGCAGCGGCGGATTGCGCACGGCTACATACTCTGCGGCCAGCGCGGCACGGGCAAGACTACCGTGGCGCGAATTATGGCCCGCTGCCTGAATTGCGTGAACGGCCCCACGCCGAATCCGTGCGGAGTTTGCGCCAGTTGCCTGGAAGTGACGGCAGGCAACAGCGTGGACGTGATCGAGATTGACGCGGCGTCCAATCGCGGCATCAATGAGATGCGCGAACTGCGGGAGAATGTCCGCTACCGCCCGGCGCGCGACCGTTACAAAGTCTTCATCGTGGACGAGGCGCACCAGATTACAAACGATGCCTTCAACGCGTTGCTGAAGACGCTGGAGGAGCCGCCCGAGTGGGTGGTGTTCATTCTGTGTACGACCGAAGTTCATAAAATTCCGGCGACCATCGCGTCGCGGTGCCAGCAGTTCAGTTTCCGGTCTGTGGATTTCGGGGAACTGGTAGCGCGCATGCAGTGGATCTGCGACCAGGAAGGAATCACCACCGACGAAGAGACGCTGGCGGTGCTGGCGCAGGCCGGTGAGGGCAGCGTTCGGGATTCGCTCTCCGCACTGGATCAGGCGATTGCCTGCTGCGGGACCACGCTGCACGCGGCGGAATTGCGCGGACTGCTGGGCATGTTCTCCCTGGATTCGCTGCAGATGGTATCGCAAGCGTTGCAGGAAGCGGACTCGCGGAAGATGCTTGAGGTGGTTCAGGAACTGGATCGGAATGGACTGAACCTGCAGCATTTCTGTAGAGAACTCGCGCGGTATTTCCGCAACTTGCTGGTAGCGAAGATTACCGGGAAAGAGACGAAGCTGATCGGGGCGCCGGCCGCCGAGCAGGTGCGGATGCGCGAGACGGCGTCCGGGTTTTCCGAAGAGGATCTGACCCGGTATTTGCAATTGACGCTGGATGTGTTCAAGGATTTGCAGTATTCCCTGCAGCCGAGATTGCATCTGGAGATTGGGTTGTTGAAGCTGGTACACGTTGGGAAGCTGCTGCCGATTGAGCAGGCTTTGGCGGGTTTGACCGGGGCTGGCGTGAAAGCTACGCCGCCCGCGCCGCGGCCCATTGCAGCCGCGCCTCCCCCGCCCGCGTATCAACCGCCTCCTCCTCCGTCACCGCCACCGGCGCGGACAGGCCCATCGCCATTTGCCGCGGACAGTCTGCGGAAAGCGGCGGCTCCGGCTGCGGTTTCAGCTCCGGCTGCGGCATCCCTTAGTGAAGGCGACTTAAAGTCGAAGCTTTACAGTGCGCTAGTTGCTCTGAACATGCCATTTACGGCAGATGCGCTGGAGCATTCGCAGGTTACCGAAGAAGGCGATAGACTTACGTTTGTCACACCCAAGGCATATTCGCTCTCCATGACCGAAGCGGATATGGGAAAAGCGGTGCAGCACGCGCTGGGCAAATCCATGCGCGTGAAAATAACATTCGGTCAGCCAGTGCTGAGCGATACACCCGCGGCACCGAAGGCAAAGGCTCCGGTGGGCGATGAAGAAGTTTCACAGCGAGCGTTATCTCATCCGGAAGTGCAAAAATTTCAAGAACTCTTCCCCGATGCCCAAGTGCGGGCCGTGCGGAATTTGAAGGAGTAGAACGATGAAACTACCCGGCAACATGCAGAACATGATGAAGCAGGCGCAACAGATGCAGCAGAAGCTGCAGGAAGAGATTGCGCTTATCCGCGTGGAAGCATCCGCAGGCGGCGGTATGGTCACCGTGAAGATGGATGGCCAGAAGAATGTGCTGGCGGTGAAGATCGACCCTGAGGTAGCGGGCGATGTCGAGATGCTGCAGGACATGGTGATGGCAGCATTCAACGAAGCGCACAAGAAAGTGGAAGCCGAATCGCAGCAGAAGATGGGTGGAATGCTGGGCGGCATGGGATTGCCTCCGGGAATGTTCTAGTGCCGCCGCCAAACAGCCGGACGAGGGCGTCCGGCGCGGTCCAGGGGGACCGCCCCACCAGGAGACTAGTCTAATGCCGGATTTCGCGGAGCCGCTCGCACGGTTGATCCAGGAAGTGAAGAGGTTGCCGGGAATCGGACAGAAGTCCGCGCAACGGATTGCGTTCTACATACTGCGCAGCAGCCGCGAGGACGTGGAGCGGCTATCCCAGGCGCTGTTCGATGTGAAAGATAATCTGGGCATTTGCGCTGCCTGCAATAACATCAGCGACGGAGAACTATGCCTCTACTGCCGCGATAATTCCCGCGATCCTTCGGTGATTTGCGTGGTGGAAGAATCGCAAAGTATTTTGCCGATTGAGACTACCCGCCAGTTTCACGGCCTGTATCACGTTCTGCACGGCTCCATCTCTCCGCTGCGCGGTATCGGCCCGGAACAGTTGAAGATAAAGGGACTGATAAGCCGGATTGACGGCGGCGGCGCGAAGGAAATCATTTTGGCCACGAATCCCACAGTGGAGGGCGAGGCGACCGCAAGCTACTTGTCGCGTTTGCTGAAGCCGCTTGGCGTGAAAGTGACCCGGATCGCGATGGGAATCCCGGTGGGAAGCGATCTGGAGTTTGCCGATGAAGTGACTATGTCGAAGTCACTGGAGAATCGGCGCGAGCTCTAGTAAGTCCGCGAAGCCATACTGGTTGAAGCGTTCGATGGATTTTGAATACATCGAAAACCTGCTCGTAATCATTGACGGCCGGCGTTAGAGCGTCCACAAGCAATCCGCGGGATAGTTTTGTCCCGCTTATCTGGCTGAGCGGGATTCGATGAACGCGCTTTCGGAACAGGCGCCTGGCGGTGAACACGAACTGCTCCGGTTCCAGGCACAAACTTCCAACGGAATTGATCAGGCATTTCACGCCGCGCCCGGCCGGGCATCGGACGCAATCCGCCGGCGACTGCTTTGGCGGTGATGAGAGGTACTTCACGAACAACGCACCGATGGCGATGCACTCCACGCGAAGACTCCGGAAAATTGGCGGCGAGAACCACGCAAACAGAAACAGGGAAAGCCCCATCGCTCCGGGGGCGATTTCACGATGCTTGATAAGCACCCAGCACGCCACCGGGATGAAAATATCCCCGGCGAAACTGAGCCCAAGATTGGTAAACGGCTCGGGAAGATGGTTGGCTAACAGCCGCGTTGCCGCCTTGGAGGAGTGGCTTGTGAAGGCGACGCCCCCGCAGGGCAGCGCGATCACGGTGCAGGTGACCGGGTCTTCGCTGCTTGCCACGGTGGCGCCGGGAAGAATCGCTCCCGCGGGCCGGATAAAGATGTGGATGGCGTCCCGGAAGCTTTCCACACAGGGAATCTTGTCGGCCAGGAATCGGGATAGGGGGAAGCCTGGCGGCTCGTCCCCTCCCACACTACCGGACATGCGGGTCCGCATCCGGCGGTTCGGCGGGTTAAGCCCGTGCGGGCCGGAGGTTCGATTCGCTTGGGCGGCTGGAATAAGCGCCGGTGATCGCCGCCACCGCCGGCCGGTCCGCACACGCGGAATATCGTAAGATAATCAGTCATGATCCGGATGCGGCGCGCCCTCACAGCCATTCTTCTGACACTGCCTTCGCTATTGCCAGCCGAAGTGTACGATGTCATCCCCAAAACCTACTACCGCAACTTCGGCCGGTCGAATCCTCCGCTGCTTCGCATCAAGCCCAACGACACCGTCAGAACCAAAACAATCGACGCCGCCGGCTTCGACGAAAAAGGCGTCAAGCGCCATCCCGAGTCCGGCAACCCGCTCACCGGCCCGTTTTATATCGAAGGCGCCGAACCGGGCGACGCCGTCGTCGTCGTTCTCCGCAAGCTCCGCCTCAATCGCAACTGGGGCTACACCAACTATCGGCTCGGCCTTTTCGCTCTCCAACCGGACTACATCGAAACCATCTATTCCAGCCGCTACAAAGACAACGCCGTAATTGAAGGCCGTTCCAATGTCGTTCCCTGGGATATCGATCTCGCAAAGCAAACCGTCCACCTCCGCGAACCAGTAAGCTCCCGCATCAAGCTGGAGTTTCCCGTCCATCCGATGCTGGGCTGCATCGGCGTAGCCGCTCCCAGCGAATTTGCACCCATCAGCGGCATCTCCGGCGCATACGGCGGCAACATGGACTACAACGAAGTGGCCGAAGGCGTCAGCGTCATTCTGCCCGTCTATCATCCCGGCGCGTTGCTCTACATCGGCGACGGACACGCCATCCAGGGCGACGGGGAAGCTACCGGCACCGGCGTTGAAACCAGTATGAATGTCGAGTTCAGCGTCGAGATCCGCAAGAAGGCCCACCTGAACAACCCGCGCCTCGAAACCAAGGATTTTCTCATCAGCGTAGGCAGCCAGCCGGAGTTCGCCAGTTCGCTAGACCGCGCCCTGCAAATCGCCACCACTGACATGGTGCGCTGGCTGGTAGCCGACTATGCACTGGAACCTTGGGCGGCCCATCTGCTAGTCGGCTATCAGGGCCGCTACGATGTGGTAACTGTTGCCGGCTCCATGGCGCTAAAAATCCCGAGGAAAGCGTTACCCGCGCATTAGCTCCGACGGCTCATTGAATAGAAATAGTGACGGCGTTCGAAGTCTGTCCATCCATCGAGAGCACAATGTCCGACCCGCCGCTGCCCCGCAGCCCGGGCGACAGTGCCACGTTCACCTGATCGAGGCCGCCAAACCCCGGTGCCGGACCGGCGTACAAAACTGACACGCTGACTCCCTTGATCGATACCCCTGGGTGCCCGCCCGTGACAACCACTTTCAGTTTGCGCGCCATGCCATACAGCGCCGCCGAACCCACAAACTGCCGCCGCGTGGCAAGATCGGATCGGTTCCCGCTACGGCTCGCGAAGAGTGAGGTACCGGTTTACGGTGAGATGTTTCAGCACCTGCCTTTTTCCCGATGGCCATACGATGCTTGCTTGTTCCACCGTATTACATGAACCAAGGCCGAAATGGAGTCGTGGATCGTTGCGGGAAAGATAGCTTCCGCCGTTTCGGACCGTATCAAACTGCATGTGACCGCAAGCTTCGATTCGGACACGGGCTCCCAGCGCGTCGCGGTTACTACTGGTCCCCTGAAGCGAAAAGCCAATCCAGGGATTTTGGTTGGCGGTCCGGTTGGAAAGCAGCATCGGCGCTCCGCTGATGGGCAGAACCACCATATCCATGCGGCCGCTATTTCGGAAGTCGCCTGTACATGCGCCGCGATAAGAGTTCTTCGGCAAACCTAGCGGCACCTCTGCAAAATGGCCGCGCCTGTTTTTGAATACCGAAAACGGCTGCAAATAGGTCGTGCTGCCGAGTTTGTCCGCGTTGGGGTAGACGTGGCCGTTGGCGACCCACAAATCACGCTCACCGTCGTTGTCGAAATCGGTAAATCCACAGGCCCAACCAAGGTAAGGAACGGTTACGGCAGAGAGTCCGGCGGCGGCGGACACCTCCTCAAAAAAACCAGGCGCAGTCTGCTGGAAGAGTGGGAAATAATCCTCTGAAAAGGTGGTAGTCAGCAGGTCGATATGGCCGTCATTATCGTAATCGCCGACAGCGGCGCCCATGTTGGCTTGTGACTGGCCGTTCGCGTTGAATGCGACGCCGCTGCTAAGCGCGGATTCGCGGAAGGTGCCGTCGCCCGCGTTCAGATACAAATAGTTCGCACCGGAATCATTGGCGACGAAGATATCGGGTTTGCCATCCTGATTGAAATCTTCAAAAACCACGCTGAATCCGTAGCGTGCTGGGGCGTCCACTACTTTTGCACGAACGGTGACGTCAGCGAACGTACCGTTTCCGTTGTTGTGGTAGAGGATGTCGGGCGCGCCTTTCAGATTGAGCGGTCCACAAAAGCCGGGCAGACCGCGGTAATTGCAGACCTTAGGAGAACCGCGCAAATCCAGCGAACGAATATCGACATAGCCGGCAATGTAAAGATCGGGCTTACCGTCGTTGTCATAGTCGCCGAAGGCACTACCCGTGTGCCATTGAATTTCCTGGCTCAAACCGGCGGCTTTCCCGACTTCCGTGAAAGTGCCATTGCCATTGTTGCGGAACAGGAGATCGAGGCCGATGGTGGTGACAAGGATATCAACGTAACCGTCGTTGTTGAAATCGGTGGCATTCGCTCCGGTACCCCAGTATGGGTTGAAAAGGCCGGACCGAGCGGTGACATCTTCAAAGTGTCCATTGCCAAGATTGCGAAAGAGGTAGATTGCGCCTTTCGGGGCTGGGGGCGTGGTCCCCTGGAGGATTTGGGCGAGGCGATCCATGGTGGATCCGTTCACGATAAGAATATCGAGCAGGCCGTCGTTGTCGTAATCGAGCACGGCAACTCCGCTGCCATTGGCTTCGGTAATCCACTTCTTTTCAGGCGAGCCGCAGACCATTTGAGCCCGGATTCCCGCCTGTGCGGCAATATCGACGAAGGATATAGGTGCGCTGGAATCCGCAGTCAGAAGGTAACCGAATGGCAACAGGAGCAAAGCCAGGAAGGCGCGCTTCATTTTTGTCTCAACGCTGGGATGGCCGGCGCGGGTTCCGTTACGGTGAGTACTAGATCCGCCTTGATATCCGTCAGCCGCTGAATTGTTCCGCTCGGCCACCTGATTTCCAGCAGCTTAACCGATGTGTCTCGACCCAGGCCAAAGTGCGCCCGGCGGTCACTCGAACTAAGGTAGCTACCGGCGGCGCTGATAATTCCATACTGCTCCGCTCCCGATGCGCCGACGA
>JANYCV010000401.1 GCA_025360145.1 Acidobacteriaceae bacterium | reverse complement strand
TTTCTCGGGGAAGACTTCGATGTACTGCCGATCGTTGATCTTGAGGAACGTCAGGGATAGGCTGCCGTCCGGATTCTTGAGATCGAAGGGTTCTCCGTAGCCGAGGAAATCCTTGTAGAAGGCGCGTGTCTTATCTATGTCGGCGGCGAAGATGGCAACATGAGCGACGCCGGTGATACGGGGGCGTTTCGGTTCCTGCGCGCTGGCGAGCGAAGCCAGTAGAGCCATACATAATATGAGTTTCATAAGCGTTTCCTTGTAGTTGGCGCGGCAGCTTGTTTCGTAAAGCCCTCAGAACGTCAGCTTGAGTACGCTTTGAAATTGCCGCGAGAGAGAACCCTGACCCGTCACCGTGCCAAAAGCAGTTCCTGTTACGCCCATGTTCGGCGTGTTGAAATTTACGTGATTCAGTGAGTTGTAAGCTTCGGCGCGGAACTGCAGGCGCACACGTTCGGAGATGTTGAAGTACTTAATAACCGATAGGTCGAGTTTCGTCTGCGCATCGCCCCGTATATTGCCGAAGCGGAGCGGGAAGGCGCGGATGTTATTGGCCAACTGCTTCGCCGGTGCACGCTCGAAATCATCGGTATTGAACCAGCGATCAACTGAACGCTGGTCGCCGGAAAGCGGAACGTCTTTAATGTTGCCGCGGAAAATGACATTGCCAAAGGTGAGCGGATTCCCGCCCTGCCAGTAGTACACCCCATTCAACTGCCAGTGACCAACAAGGAAATCAAGCGCGCGGCCCAAATTTACGCCATAGGCGCGTCCGCGTCCGAAGGGTAATTCGTAGATGGAGCTTAAGACGAAGTTATGCGTTCTGTCGAAGGCGCTGATGGCGCGCACGGGTAGCGGATCGCTGTCATTGAGGAAACCCGTTGCGTCCATCGCTTTCGACCAGGTGTAGGCTCCCTGGAACGTGTAGCCCTTTGAGAATCGGCGTTCGACGCGAGTTTGCAGCGCGTGGTACCAGGAGTATCCGATCGGCTCCGTTTGCCTGATGCTGCCGAATTCGGGATAAGGCTTTAGCAGATCGGCCCGCGTAATGGTGGTGGGATAAACGCGATTAATTCCGTTGAACGGATTCGGGATCTGCTGGCTTAGAAAGTCGATGGTCTTCTGCTCCCGTTCGGGAGACCGGCTGAGATATTTCGGGTCTGTATAGCTGAGTTCGCGGTTGACTTGCAGGCGCACTCCCTTGTTGCCGACATACGTGACTTCGAACAGTACCTCGGCAGGTAACTGCCGCTGGAAGCCGAAAGACCAGCGCGTTGAGTAGGGCTGGAGCCGTTTCAACGGGTAAACGGTAAAAGACTGTCCGAGGTTAGTGGCGAGGCCGTCGGCGCTGCCCCGTGGCGCCAGCAATCCGTTGGGGAACGGATTGGCAGTCGTCGCGACGTAGGTTAAGCCATTGTCTAGCGACGCCTGAATGGGCGTGGAAGCCGTGTAGCCGGTCTGAATTGCCGGGCTGCGATTCGTCCCGATCGAATCGTAAAAGATTCCGGCTCCGGTGCGCAATACCGTCTTGGAGTTGATCTGGTAGGCGATGCCGATCCGAGGCAGGAAATTATTCTTTTCGCCTGCCCAGAGGCTGTGCCCGTTCGGGCCGCCTGCAAACAGAAGCCCGCCGCGAACACCGAACTGAGCGATGGGAAGTTCGGCGATGGGGTTCTTGGCGTAATTCGTTCGGGCAACGGCTTCAATCGGATTCGGACTGTTGTAGTCGAACCCGCGGACGGCGCGGTCGTAACGTTCGGTGACGGGAGATTCGTACTCGTACCGCAGGCCCAGGCTCAAGGTCATTTTGCGCGTGATTTTCCAATCGTCCTGAAAAAACAGCCCTAAAAACTTTTCCTGCGTCGCGGAACTGGCGCTACGGCGCATCTCACCATCGGGGATGCCTAGCAGGAATGATGCAAACTCCTGGCCGATGGCGGCAGGGGCCGAGTTGTCCAACGGGCCGCGGGTGTAAGTGGGCAGGAACTGGAACGCCGGCGCTACGTCGTAACCGAGGCGATTCTGGAAGGCCCGATACAGTCGCAGGTCGGTCCCGTACCGCATGTTGTGGTTACCCTTTAGCGTGGTAAGCGTTGTACTCAGGGAGTGGATGATGCCGGTATTCGCGCCGTCTCCGCTCTCCCATGCCGAAAAGCCCGAAACGGTTCCCGTGCAAGTCCCGGAACAGGGTGAGTTGCTGAAGGTCGTGTTCAGATAGACATTCGGGAATGTCTGTAAGTTTTTGTCCAGCAGCGAGAGCAGGGATGGCGAGAAACCGAGAGTAGAATTGTCGAAGCCCTGGCTGCGGCGGCGCTCCGGCGCTTCTTCCTGGGTGATGCCGTAGCGGACATTCAGTACCGAGGTGGGGCTCAATACCAGAACTTCGTCGAGGGAGAGGCCGCGGTTGATCCGGTTGAGGTGAACGCCAGAGCTGACGTTGCTATAGAAGTCCTGCTTGTCCTCGTCCCAGTGATCGAAATCGACACGCAGGAACAGGCGGTTGTTCTGCGAAATATTGTGGTCCAAGCGGGCAAAGTGGACGTAATAGTCTTCCAGGTCTTTGTTGTTTTGAGTGTAGTTGTTTCGACCCTCGCGAGTGCCGGGCGTGTTCGGCGCGGCGTAGTAACCGAGGATCGCTTTGGCCACGGGGGCAATGCGGCTTGCTGGGATGAGATTGCCGGGGAAAGGTGAACGGCTAAAGCGGCCCGTACCAAGATCTTTGGTGGTGGCAGGGTCGTAGATCTGATACGACGGTCCCAGGGCGAGCAGAGCGGAAAAATCGCCCAGCTTCTCCGCGGCTGTCGGCACGGTCCCGACAACGGCGCGCGGCTGCCCCCACTTGTTTGCTTCCCAGGCATAGAAAAAGAATGTCCGCTTGCTGCCGTCGTAGAGTTTCGGCAGGATGACGGGACCGCCGATCGAGGCTCCGTAGCGGTTGTCCTGATAGACCGGCTTTTGGCCGCCGGATCGGTTCTGGAAAAAGGTAGGCGCATCGAGCGCCGAGTTGGAGAATACCTCATGCAACGCGCCGTGAAATGTATTTGTGCCACTGGTGGTGATGATATTCACGACGGCGCCCGGTGTGTGGCCGAGCGCGGCATCGTAGGCTGCGGTCTGCACTTTGAACTCGGCTACCGCATCCTGTGGAGGCTGAAAGGCAATGCGCGGTTCGCTTCCTGTCGCGAACGTGTTGGCGACGCCATCGATGGTGAACTCGTTTGAGTACTGAGCATTGCCGTCCGTGGAGAATTGCGAGGACGCGGTATTGAAGCTGGTGCGGTGTACGCGCAGCGCCGTGGTGCTGGTAACGCCGGGTGCGAGCATGACGAGTTCGATGGCCGTACCCGCCTGGATGGGCAGCTCTGTGAGGCGGCGTTGATCGATCACCTGACCCAGGGACACTCCCGAGCTTTCCAGTAGCGGCGTGCTTGCGGTGACTTCAACGCTTTCCGTCACGTCGCCAACGGTCAACTCGAGATCGAGTGCGACGGTGTCGTTGACGCGCAGTTCAAGGTTAGACCGGGTGACTTTCTTAAAGCCGGATAGCTCGGCAACCAGCGTATATGTGCCCGGAAGCAGGAACGGAATGAAATAGTTGCCTGCGTCGTTCGTACGGCTGTTGACCGAGGAGCCGCTGGCACTGTTCGTGATCGTGAGGGACACATTGGTCAAGGCCGATCCGCTCGCGTCGGTGAGCCGGCCCTGGATGGTAGCGCGGGATTCCTGCGCGGAGGCAAATGAGATGCTGAACAGAACGGCAACGATGGCCATTATGGCTTTGTTTAACGACAGGATTCCCTCCAATTGGTTCCCTCCAACACACGTGAATATACATCTTACTATCGTTCAGATGATGACCTCGGTGCGGATGTGAGGGACTACAGGCGGTCAACTTACCTAAGCCACTTCCCGGCAGCGTAAGCTTACACGGATTTGCGGCGAAATCTCGCAACCGCAAGGCATGCGGCGCCCGCCAGTAACAGTTGCCAGGCGGCCGGTTCCGGTACCGAGGACGGAATCACCAAGATAGCTGGTGTAGTTATTGCGGCGCCTATATCCCGCAGCGGCGTTGAAGAGAATTGGACATGAGGTGACTTGAAGAGTGCAGACTCGGTGCCATTCAAAGTCTCCGAATACCACCTTCCTGTCGCGTGATCCTGACCGTACAGGAATGTTTGCGTTGGGTCCAGGGCGATTTGCCGAACGCCAAAGTAACCTGACAGGATTTGAAATTGAGTGGGCTGCGGACCGGAAATATTCACGGAGAAGAGCCCATAGTTCGACGAGCCGTAGAGTATTCCGGATTTGTCTATATCAATATCTCCAAACGAGAAGGCGGTCAGTCCCGTGCCGTCGAAATCAGCGAATGCCTCGGTGTGGGTCACGACGGGCGAGTGGGGTATTCCGAAGTCGAATGTGGCTCTCACGAGTGTGTCGGTGCCGTCCTCTACATACCAGTAGTCACCTTTATAAAACGATGCATTGGCGTTGAATCCGGGTAGTTTCTTGCCATTCAGCATGCCTTGTGAGTTGGTGGCCCGGGTCCAGAAGTAGAGGCTTCCGTCTTCGGGATTGCGGTAGTAGAGTTTGCCGGACGTGCTATCCCACGCGACTCCGTTGGTGAGCCCGGCGAGTCCGGTATCGAAGACCACGGTGTCGATGTACGACGTTAGATCCACCTGGTGAATCTTGTTGTCGTCCGAGATGCCATAAACAAAAGAACCGGCTGTTGCGCTTGGCGACGCCGATAAAAGAGCGAGAATTGCAGATAAGAAAGATACCGAACGGACACGCAGCGATTTCATATTTGAATCGTACGGCGCAAATTATATATTGAACAGGTATCGAAGTCCCGGTACCATGAGGGATTCGCCTAATCCGTTAGTTGGGTGTTCGGATTGGTGCGAAGGTTATCTTTCGCGGCATCGCCTGGATTCCGCCGCTTGGTTCCGACCGCAATCCGGTAGCTTTGCTCCAGGCGACGGGTGATGGTCCGCATATCACGGTTTTCCAGCACGTGCCGCCTCGCCCGGATTGCCATAGTCTCCGCTTTTTCGGGTTGGTCGAACAGGTCTACTATCTTGTTTGCAAAATCGGCAGGATCGTCGGCCAGTACACAGATTTCGCCATCGTTGCCGGCGAGACCTTCGGCTCCGATGGTGGTTGAGACCACGGGAATGCCGGCGGCGAATGCTTCCAGCAGTTTCACCCGTACACCGGAGCCGCTGAGTATCGGACAAATGAACACCGCGTATTCCGCGAGCGGCCTGCGCACATCTTCCACGAAGCCGTGCAGTTCAATGGCGTTGGGCAGTTCAGGGAGGGAGTGCTTTGGCGGCGGGTCCGACCCGATCACGATTAACCTGGCGCGGGGCCGCACTTTCACCACACGGGGCAGGACGTTTCGCGTGAACCATTCGAGAGCTTCCTTGTTAGGATGATGCCGGAAGCTGCCGAGGAAGAGCATTGTTTCGGGCTCACGGCCGGTGGCACGGAAATCGTAGCGCGCGGTGTCGATACCGGCGCGCAAGCCATCGTCCACGCGGCCATTGAGTTCCGGAAGAAACGACAAGAGATGCTGGTGATTATCCCGGCTGCAAACCTGTACCCGATCCAGCGTAGGCAGCAGCCCGAGTTCGTAGCGCAGGGCCTTCAGGTACTCCAGCCGGGCTTTCATTTTCTTTACCAGGCCCTTCATGTTTGGAAGCTGTCTGCCGATCGACTGGAAATAGATGTCGTGCTCAAAGAGAATGGATGGAATTTGCCGGTATGCCCCTGCATACTGGCCCATGATCAGGTATTCCAGTTGCAGCACATCGATCCGCTTGGTGTAGATCTGGCGGTGGATCAGCCATGCTAGATCCTGATTGTTGAA
Source organism: Acidobacteriaceae bacterium (assembly GCA_025360145.1). Classification (GTDB taxonomy): domain Bacteria; phylum Acidobacteriota; class Terriglobia; order Bryobacterales; family Bryobacteraceae; genus JANXXV01. The sequence continues at coordinate 4,466 of JANYCV010000401.1, read as the reverse complement.
TTCGGAGATGGCATGTGGCGACACGGACGTGAAAGTGTTCTGTGTGCCCTTCATCCGCAACATGAATTCGGCCGAGGCGCAGCGCGCCGCCAATTCTTCGTGTGCTTTGCGCTCCTGCGGATAATCGAGCAGCGCGATGAGATGAAGCTCGCAGAGGTTCGCCAATTCCATGGAGGTCTGGTACATGAAGACTCCGCCACCGTGAATCGGAGGACAGATGGGATAGGGCGAGACGAATAGGACGCTCAATTTCCCGGGCTCCACTGGGAGGGTTTGAAATCGGTCCCGGAAATAACCGCCAAGCGGCCGCCGGAAGGCTTCGGTATCGGAGACTGCCGCGAGCGATCTGGCGCGCCAGCGGGAGGTACAGGCCGCTGGCAATTGGAGAAAGGCGCGCCATAGGCCATGAAGATTTGCGCGTTCCGGTGAGTGGCCAAATACCACGCCCACCAGAGCTTCACAGTAAGCGAAGCAGAAGTGTGAAATCAAACGGCGCCACTCGTGTATGTTCTTCCAGCAGAACAGAACGAAATTCTTTTCGAGAACCGATTGGATGTATTCCGGCGTGAACTTCTTCCCGATGGTGCCGCGGTGTTCGTGGTACACCACGCTGCGCGGCTCAAACAGCACCTTCCACCCACGCTTCCACGCCATATATCCCAGATCGGTGTCTTCCAGGTAGAACGGCGCAAGTAAATGGTCAAAGGCGCCCAGTTCGAGGAATTTGTCGCGATCGAAGGCGCATGATCCGCCTCCTCCGTAGAAGCACGGATAGGCAGTGGTGATCTTTTCATCGATGCGGTGACGCACGCGCAAGCGGCCGTTCTCCCACCAGCCTTGTGTGAGGCCCGTTTCTTCGCGCAGTTTGTTCAAATCACTGAAGTAGATCTGGCAGGAGACGGCGAACACTTTCTCGCCGGTAAATCCGTCGAGCAATGGTTGGAGAAAGTCCGGTGCGACCCGCATGTCGCTATTGAGCAGCACGACCACTCGATTGCGTGCGGCACGAAACCCGGCATTGGAGCCGCCGCCGAAGCCACGATTTTCCGGCAAGGCAACGAGTGTAACCTGCGGGAAGCGGTCGCGGAGAAATTCCACGCTTCCATCGGTTGAGCCGTTGTCCACCACTACGATTTCATTTTGCGGATTGGACCCGAGCGCGGTCACAACGGAGGGGAGATACTTTTCGAGCAAATCGCGCCCGTTCCAGTTGGGAATCACAACGCTGGCGGATTCGACTGGAGGTACGGTGGATTCCTGCGAAAGCCGCTTTCCGAACAGGGTCCAGAAGCAATCTGTAAGGGCGAGTGCGCACACACTCAGCAGCATGGTGAGCGGCGATAGAATCAGCAGGGGAAGGGTGGCCAGGAGCCGGCCAAGGAGAGCCATCTATTGGTTCCGGTGCTCCGGTCCAATGCCGAAGGTGCGGCCGAGGCGTACCCATCGCGAGGCTTCGACCGCGCTTAGTTTGGATGCAAGGGCGTCGCGCTCTTTGTCCAGTTGTAAGGCCCAGGCTGTGCGAGCCTCAAGGGTGGCTTCGGTTTCGTGTAGAACGTCTACACAGCGAGCAAGTTCGGTACACTTGGCGTCCAACTCCGCCGAAAGACGCTGTTCGGTAGCGATCGCCCATTGCGTGCGGGTTTGAACTTCGTCCTCCAACTCAGCTACTTTTGCGGCGTAGGCTGCGGCGAGTTCTGCCGACGCCTTCTGCGCGGCGGCGAACTCGGCTTGCAGTTGCTGAATGCGCTGCCCGCCGGCATGGAGCTTCGCGTCCAATTCTTGTGCCCAGGTATTTCGCTGTTCCAGTTGGGCAGTCTGCTGCCGGAACAGGGCGACCATCTGCTGGTGTTGCTTGTGTGATTCCTCCAGCCAGGCGTCTTTGGTTTGGACTTCCGATTCGAGCCGGCTGATGTGAATGCCGCGTTCTCTTAGCAGATTGGCTGTGCTGGGCAGGTATACGAATGTGGGCGAATCCGTCTGTGGACTCATGGCGCATACGGCGATGAAGAAGTTGGAGTCCTGCGGTGAGCAGTCTTTTCCTTCCATCCGGACTTCGGCCGATCCACTCGATCCCACAGCCTGGAAGAGTAATCCCTCGGTGTGATCCTGAAGGAACAGCGATACGTGCGGAAAGACGGCGGTGAGTGCGTCCCGGAACTCTTCGTATTCGAACTCGTGTTCGTGAAACGGATTGGGTCCGGAGAGTTTGCGGCTCTCTGCGTAGTAGGTCTTGTTAGGAGTGGAGACGATGAATTGTCCACCAGGTGCGAGGACGCGCTTTGCCTCCGTTAGAAGCAGGCGCCAATCTTTGAGATGTTCGATCACCTCAAAGGCGGCGACGAGGTCGAATGATTGGTCCGCGATTGGTAACGCGGTACAGGATGCCACCAACCAGTTCAGGTTTCGGCGCGGATACTGGTTGCGTGCATAGGCGACGGCATCCTGGGATAGGTCGATGGCAGTAACGCTGTTGGCCGAGTAGCTGAGTTCGGCCGCCCCGTACCCGGTGCCGCATCCTGCATCGAGCACCCTGCGGTTTCGTGACAGGCGCGAAGCAAAAGCGTAGCGTGCGATGTGTTCATTCCAGAGATTTGGATCGACCAGATTCGGAATGACGCGTTCGCCGGTGAATTCAGTGCTCATGCTTCTAGGCTGCCCCGGCTTCCGGTGTTGCGGCTTCCGTTGTCGCGGCGTTCGATGTGAGGCGCGCATTTACTTCGATTCGGCAGGGGAAATGAAGGTATCCGTAGATCTGCGCATCCCCGTGCCCCATTTGGATAGTGATTGCGTTGTCGATCCAGTCGCACATGGTGTAGGAATGGAGCGTTCCATTCGCTATAGCCGGCGAGAACGAGAATGCCGCCGGATAAAGTTCGGGAAGGTCGATATGAAAGTCTATGGTTCTAGTGTCTCCCGGGTTCATGGGTTCCATATTGTAACCCTCCCTGGTGGTGTTAGTTCCAGCGAAGTCTATCCCAAGGTGATTGCGCAGCATGAAACCCACGTTCGGTAGAGGGACGTGTTGGTTGGCACGGACAGAGATGCGGACGACAATCCGAGTAGCTGGTTCCAGCAGCCTTAATTCGCGGCCGTAGGGGTCAAAGATTCCGATACCGATTACTTCGGCCTTGCCGTCTCCATGCCGGTAATCGACATTCGGAATGCGCGTGAGGATTTCCGGAGGCGCCTCGTACGCGGCGGTGATTGTATTGGGGGCCGGCGCGTGGGTATGTTCCAGATAGGCCGAGTCCTTGACGGTCATCGCGGCCAGGTATTTCACCACCACCGATTCGGTGTCTCCCATTTCGCGGACTCGTCCCTTGTCCAGCCAGAGACATCTGTCTCCAATGGCCTTGACGTCTCCAATGGCATGGGAGACAAAGAGAATGGTGACGCCGCGCGACCGCAGTTCGTGGACTTTCCGCATACACCGCTGCCGGAAGTAGATGTCCCCAACCGCGAGGGCTTCGTCGACCAATAGGATTTCAGGATCGACGTGGATGGCGACTGCGAAGGCCAGCCGCACAGACATGCCGCTAGAGTAGGTTTTGACGGGTTGGTCGATGAACGATCCGATCTCCGCGAACGCGGCGATGTCTTTGTACCGGGCATCTATTTCTTTCGTGGAAAGCCCTAGAATGGAGGCGTTCAGATAGACGTTGTCCCGTCCGCTAAATTCGGGATTGAAGCCTGAGCCGAGTTCAAGCAGTGCGGCCACGCGTCCTTGCACGGCAACTTCTCCATCGGTGGGGTGCAGGATGCCTGCCACCAATTGCAGGAGAGTGCTCTTTCCAGAGCCATTTTCTCCGATCACGCAGAACGTTTCCCCGCGTTCCACCGAGAACGTGATGTCCTTTAGAGCCCAGAAGTCTTTGTGGAAGGATGCGCGGTTGAATGTTGCCAGTTCTTTCAAACGATCAGTGGGATTCGCGTAGACAGGGTAGCACTTGGAGACAGCCCGGAAGTCAATGACACTCACGGAATACCACCTAGGCTGGGAATGAGGAGCACTAATAGGAACTGTAATGAAGGGGTATCGTATCTGTCAATGTGTAAGCAGGAAAGGGTGTGTGCGGGAAAGGAGTGATAAGGGTAACCGCCGGGGCCAAGAAGGATTCGATTCCCCGTAAGCCGCAGGTTTCAATAGCCCGCCAGCCTAGTGCCTGATCGGAGGCAATTCATTGGCATGTGGCCTGGTGAATCGCCGTCAAGAGAGCCGGTAGCTACCCTGTATGTGACTGTTGGCTATTTAGCACCTCCAACGTATTTGAGGCTGAAAGTAGTCCTTACTGCCGCTACTTCCTGATTTGAAGTATGAACCTGTCTTAATGTGATGTCAAGGGTAAAATTGACAAAAAGCGCGGCTATTACTACGCTGGTAGGTGCGCCGGTGTAGCTCAGGGGTTAGAGCGACGGTCTCATAATCCGTAGGTCGGAGGTTCAATTCCTCCCGCCGGCACCACTCA
>JANYCV010000360.1 GCA_025360145.1 Acidobacteriaceae bacterium | reverse complement strand
CCCGCTGCTGGAAGCGGGACGAAGGCGCCAATGCGCCAGCCACACGAAACGCTGCCAGACCGTACCCACTTGAGTCAAGCACATACCCAGTTTCTAGAATTGGGTGGAACAGCCTGTACTAAGCCGGAGCTTTCATATCGCTGGACGTTCCCCCAGCCGCCGGAACATAGCACTGAGACGTGTAGTCCATCACCATTCGATCCGCGCTGAACCGCCAGCCCAGCGTCCGGATGGTTTGCTTCATGCGCTTAATCCAGCCTCGCGGGAATCCATCATGGTCGCGCTGATAATACAGCGGAATTACTTCGTCGCGAAGTGTTAGGTACAGGTCGTCGCCGTCGCGGGTATCATGAATATCCATGTTTGAATGCGTTCGTCCGGTGCCGATCGGAAATCCGTTCAGACCATCGTAGGCCTCGGCCCACCAGCCGTCCAGCACGGAGAGGTTCAATCCGCCATTCAAGACCACCTTCTGACCGCTGGTTCCAGATGCCTCCAGCGGCCGTCTCGGATTATTCAGCCAGACGTCCACGCCCTGCACGAAATGGCGTCCGACGTTGATGTCGTAGTCTTCCACGAACACGAACTTGTCTGAGAACTGGCGGTCGCGCATCAACCGTGCGATCTGTTGCAGCCCCCGCTTGCCAGGTTCATCCCGAGGGTGGGCCTTGCCGGCGAAGACAAACTGCACGGGGCGTTTGGGATCGTTCACCATCGTCGCCAGTCTTTCAATATCCGCCAGAATCAAAATGGCTCGCTTGTAGGTGGCAAAGCGGCGCGCGAAACCGATGGTCAAGGCATCCGGGCTCAGCACGCGGCCAAGGCGCTGCAACATCTCACCGTTCTCTCCGCGGAGCTCAGTTCGTTCAATCGCTCTGCGGCGCACAAATTCAATCAGCCGCGACTTCAAGCTGCGATGCGTTTCCCACAGTTCTCCATCGTCGACGCCCTCAATCCCTTCCCAAATGCTGGTATGGCCGCTATGCTCGTGCCAGTCGGCGCCCAGTTTCCGGTCATAGAGCCGGAACATCTGCGGGGCCAGCCAGGAGTGGACGTGTACGCCGTTGGTGATGTGGCCGATGGGAACGGCTTCTTCCGATTTGGCGGGGAACAGCCCCGTCCACATCGCACGCGATACCTCGCCGTGCAGAGCTGAGACTGCATTGGCGCGGCGCGAGAGTTTCAAGCCCAAAACGGTCATACAGAATTGCTCGTGGTGATTGCCGGGGGATTCACGCCCCAGGTACATCAGCCTGTCGCGAGAGAGTCCAAGCTCGTCCCGCAGGGGCGCAAGATGTTCCTCAATCGTGTCGCCATCGAACCGGTCGTGGCCAGCCGGAACCGGTGTGTGGGTGGTGAAAACCACCTCGCGGGAAACGCGCGGCACTGCCTGATCGAAGCTGACTCCCTCTTCCCCCATGCGGCTGCGAATGGCTCCAAGCACGGCAAATCCGCTGGGTCCTTCATTCATGTGAAGCACGCCCGGGGTAATGCCCATGGCGCGGAGAGCTCGAAAGCCGCCGACGCCAAGCAGCAACTCCTGGCGGATGCGGATTCGTGAGTCTCCGCCATAAAGGCGCGACGTCAATTCGCGATCTTCAGGGGCGTTTCCCTCCACGTTCGAGTCGAGTAGAAATAGATCGCAGCGGCCCACCTTCATACGCCAGACCTTGGCGCGAATGGACCCGCCACGGGTATGAATCTCAACCGTGACTGGTTTGCCGCCGGACCCGATGGCGGATTCCATAGGCAATTGATTTACGTCCGTACGCAGGTATTCCTCGTGTTGCCATCCGCCTTGGTCCAGCCGTTGGAGAAAGTACCCTTGTCCGTAGAAAAGACCCACGCCGACAAGGGGAATATCCAGGTCGGACGCACTCTTGATATGATCGCCGGCCAGAATACCCAAGCCGCCGGAATATACGGGAATGGATTCGTGCAAGCAAAACTCCGCCGAGAAATACGCCACGGGCCGCGGACGCAGAACTCCAGCGTTCACGGCATCCCAGGTGCCGCCAGCCTGCAGGTATTCCTGCTGGCGCCGGTAGGCATAGTTGATGCGGCTGTGCAGCACCAGTTCGGTGGCGCGGCGTTCCATTTCCGGCAGAGAAATCTCTGAGAGCAGGGAAATGGGGTTGTTGTTCAATTTGCGGAAACGCACCGGGTCCAGGTCGCGAAACAGACTGATGCTGTCGTTGTCCCAACTCCACCAGAGGTTTCGCGCCAGGGCCCAGAGCCGCTCCTGAGCCGGCGCGATGAATCGATCGAGAGTGCGCGCTTCGCTGACGACTGGGGCCACCTGGGCGGCCGCTTCAGTTAGCATCCGGACTTCATCTTCCCGGAACAGGCGCGCGTCCACCGTCTGTACGACAAGCACGCCTTGCAAGACCCCGTGATCGATGAGGGGGACGCCGCGGAAGGATTGATAGGTGTCCTCGGCGGCCTCGCCAAAATACTTGAAGCGCGGGTGATTCTTCACTTGCTCCACGTTGATGGGACGGACTTGCTCCGCCACCAGCCCCACGAGGCCTTCGTTCAACGCCGGGCGGAGTGTGCCGATGCATTGACTTCGGAGACCGAGGGTGGCGGCCAGGACGAGGTTCGCGCGATCGGGTTCCAGCAGGTATGCCGAGCATACCCCGGTCCGGAAACGCCGCGCGATGAGCGCCACGACGTTCATGAGGGTTTCCGCCGGTTTGCCGCCTTCAGCCGCGAGGTTGCCTATCTCGTCAAGGGTCAAGATGTAACTATCGTCTAACGGGCCGACGCTTGCGCTCCTGCTCAAAACTCCTCATCGATTGAGATCCGCTTCCGGCCTACCGCCGGAATTGGAATGCAAGGAGGCAAAAGACAGGTTCCACCGGTGACATTACGCCGTGAACTCAGGGGCCAACGGAGGAAGCGATTACTTTCGTTGTGTAAGCCCGTCCACGGCTATCCGCAATTGATTCCTTCTCTGGGATCAATCAAAAAGATTAGCTATGGGCTGTTCGCAAAAAGCGTAGACTGGAACGGACTACCCGGCAGTCCAGGCGGCCGTGGGGTTAACCGTGCCTTCCCGCGTGCGTCCGCCTTCCTGTCAGAATATGATAAAGTCTATGGCGAAAATGGATGGCACCCGGATTGAGATCCCTCTTATCGCCCAGATAGCGGCTTCATGAACCGGGGGCTTCTGATAACCGGCACGGCTGCATCGGCGTTCCTGCTGATCGCGATCGCGGGGCTGGCGCAGCGGGGCCGCTTTCAGGAGCGTGAGGAAGACGACGCTCCGATGCCGGTCCGCGCTGCCGAGTTTCATTTCCTTCGTCTGGAATATACGGACTTGCCGCAGTACCACCGTAGATTCGGATATTCGTCACGCGATGGACAGGGGAGCGGTTGGTGGAATGTGGACTGGCCCGCGGCGGAAAATCACTTCACCGTGGGCCTTCAGCGTTTGACCAGAGTCGACACCGGCGATCCGCGGCACCTGCGCCTCACCGACGACAGAATCTTCGATTATCCATGGATCTACGCGACGCAGGCTGGATGGTGGGGCCTGACGGACGCCGAGACGGCGCGCTTGCGCGAGTATCTGCTGCGCGGCGGGTTCCTGGTGGTGGATGACTTTTGGGGCCCCGAGCAATGGGATGTGTTCCGCCAGACGATGGCTCGGGTATTTCCGGACCGGCCGATTACGGATATCGGCGAGACAGATTCTGTGATGCACGTCCTTTACGACATCGAGCAGAAAGACTTGACGTTTATTCCGGGCTCCCGGCATTTGCGGCGCGGGCCGGGCGGAACAGTTCAGATCGTGCAGCCTGAAGGCACCCAGCCCGCGTGGCGCGCGATGTATGACGATAAGAATCGTATGGTGGTAGCCGTGAACTTTAACACCGACGTGGCGGACGCGTGGGAGTTCGCCGATGTGCCTTACTATCCCGCGGAGATGACTACGCTCGCCTACCGCTATGGGATTAACTACGTTGTTTATTCGATGACGCACTGACGGGCGCTGTGCGGAAGCGCCGGGAGTCCATGCTATTTACCGCAGGACATCCATTACCGGCTTCCCGGCCTTCTCCACCGCTCCGGCATAATCTTCCCCGAGCAACGCGGCCAATGTAGCAGCGATCTGGCTCTGCGTCACTGGCGTGGTCTTGGATCGCTCACCGAGCGGCTTTGTATCGGGCCCGAGAAACGCCATCCAAATGTATTTGGAATCGGGAATCTTCACCCCGTGGCTCTTCCACCCGGACGGCGCGTCGCCTCGGCCGTGGTCGGTGGAAAAGATGAGCGTCGTTTTACCGCGGTATTGAGGCATTGATTGGACGGTGTCCCAAAGAATTTTGAGATAAGCATCCACGCGGTGGGCCGAATGCAAGTACTCCGCATAATTGCCGCCGTGGGCCCACTCGTCGGTCTCTCCCAACGAGAGGTATAGGACACGTGGTTTTTGTTCCTTCAAGTATTCCAGAGCGGTGTGGAACGGCAGCGAATCGAAGGGTTCGCCGGGCCATACGCGGGGAGCTTCCGCCTTCAATTGATTCAGCAGTTCCAGCTTTGGAGTAAGCGGCGAGGCAGGGAACGGATCGTACCCTGCATTCACGGGAAACCCGGCCCGTGCGGCGTTGAATATGTACGGGAACACGTCCCAGGCTCCAAATGCCGCCACTTTATTCCGGAAGGTCGGTTTCCGGTGAAGCCATTCCAGCACCGTCACATTGGCGTTGAGAATCTTGTCGTTGCTGGTGATTTTCGGATCGGGGAATCCGCACAGGATTTCGCTGTAACCTGGATAAGAAAAGTTCTTCCCGTTGGTCACGAAGGCTTCAGATTCTAGCGCGCGGTTCCCGTAGATCTGGCCGTTTTTCGCCAAGGTGCCCCAAAGGAAGGGCAGCAGTGCTTCGCGCCGGGCCGCGGGCGTGTCCCGCCAATAGGCTTCCTTGAGTGCGCCTACGCTCGATTCGCCGGCATCTTCCTTGCCCAGTAGCGATTCTTCCGCTCCGTTGAAGAGTTCCTGCAGACGGAAACCGTCGGTCATCACGAAGATGATGTTTTCGGTCTTGTGTACAGCAGGCGGCGCTGCCAGGACAGATAACGCGGCAGAACTTAGCAGGATAATGCGGAAGATGGCGCGGTTCACTGAGATGGTTCCCTCCGGTTGGACTGACAGACTAGTGAACGACGACAACCGGGCACGCGCTCGGTCAGCGAATCGAAGAATCCATGTTCCTCGGTTGTCCTCAGCAGCCATTACTTATGCGGTGCCCATTATTAGCCGCCGATTAACGCTGGTTTTGGGCGGAATCGCAGTGTTCGATCTATCCAACTAATTCGTAGACACTACGCTAGCGGTACTTTACCACGCCGGTCTTACACCGGATTCTATCGCTGCCGGAGAGAGAAATTAATAAAAAACATCAGATCCCGCTGGGGACTGGAGCGTATTCGTACTGTCTGGTAAAAGAGCTATGCCGCGATTCGGAGGCGCGCTGCTTGCGGATCTGTCCACGGGTTTGATTGCGCGCCTTCAATCGAGAGGCGTCGCCTTCAACCGTCGGCTGGGTGGCCTGACTGCGCGCTTGCAAAACGCGACTGGAACACTCGTCACCGCCCTGAGCCCTCGCTATCTGCTGAGGGGCGTGGGTCTTAAACATCCCGTGTTCCAGGCTTGCGCCAGTGCAAAGCATTGTCGAGAACAGAACGGGCACTGAAAGCTGAAGGCTAACCCGCGCGATCATTCGAAGACGAAGACTACGAAATCCGTTGTTCATGTCTCCTTAATACTATCCGATACTGGTACTTTGGTGCTAGAACTTTAACTACTTAGTACTGGAGCCTTAGGTCGCTCAGTCCACTATATTCCGGTGAGCTTTCGCGAAATCAGTTCCGCCATATCCTGATGCGCCGGATTGGCGGATGCAGTCAGTCCTTCGACGACGCCGGCGCGATCGGCAGGCGTGCGGTTCTGGCTGAGCTTCCACTTGCCCTCCAGCCGCGCGATGGGAATCTCGATGCCCACGATACCTTTCAGCAAGCCGCGAATGAAGCCGGCGGGAGCGTCGTCAATCGACCACCGATCGGCGAAGGCAGCCTCATGGGAGTCGGTAAGATTACGCAGGTGCCGTTCGAGCCGAACAGGATCTTCAAATGTAGCCAGAAGTCCGTGGGCGTGAACCACGACGTAGTTGTAGGTGGGCACCACGTTGCCCGTCTCCAGTTTCGAAGGATACCAGGATGGGGTGATGTAAGCGGCGGGACCTTGAAAAATTGCGAGAGCCGGCACGCCCGGGAGCGAATCTTTCCACTGGCTATTGGCCTTGGAAAGATGTCCGCGCAGGGTTCCCAATGGCGCCGGTTCGGGATCTACTATCAGCGGAATATGGTTGGCGAGGAATCCATCCGGGCCAAGCGTGACCAGCGCAGCGAGACTGTGCTGGCGGATCAAGCCGTGGAGAATGTCAATGCGCTCTTCGCCGAAATGGGATGGGATATACAAGAACGGTCTCCATCAGTTTCCGCGCTTGACCCAGTCCATCTTGTAGTACAGCGCCTGCTCCATCAGGGTGACGTGCGCGCGGTATCCGGCCGGGTCGATGAAAGGATTCGGCCCGGCCTTGCCCAGTTTGGCGTACTTGCCGGCCAGGCCGTAGAACTTCCCGTGCGAGGCGAGAAAAATATCGCAGGGCAGCGACTTCAGCAATTCAAACGTTCGCACAAAATCAGGCAGCATGTCCGGGTACGCTTTGTTGTCGAAGAGCTGGTGCGCGTCGTTCACACCCGCACTTCCCAAAATGACAACGTTGTAAGATTTTCCACCCTCCTGCGCCTGCATCGTGTAGGTTGTGTTTCCTTTGGTGTGGCCGGGCGTGAGATGAGCTACCAGCCGGTTCCCGCCGAGCGACACTTCGTCCATGTCATGGAGAATGCGGCCTACCTTCACGGGAGGAAAGGCCACGCGCGTCCCTTTGGGGCCGCCGTTCTCCATCACTTCCACGTCCCTGTCCATCACCATCACCTGCGCACCGGTAAACTCCTTCGCCCGCGCCGTGCCTGCGCAATGATCGCCGTGCGCGTGGCTGATCAATATGATTTTGATGTCCTGGAAGCGGAACCCCAGTTGCTCCACGTTTTTTTGCACTAGCGGGACCGAATCGTCAAAGTTCGGATTGATCAGGATGTGTCCCTGGTCTGAGGTGATGAGGAAGGAGGCATAGCCGGCCGTTCCAACGTAGTACACGTTCCCCACCACCCGATGTGCGGGGTAAGGCAGATTGTCCACTTCCTTGGTATGCACGTCCGCTTCCCATGGCAGCAGTATGGGCGGCAGCGGCTCAGTGGGCACCCTCGGCGCCGCGGGTTGAGCATAGATAGAAGCGGCCGAACAAACAGCGATCACGGAGAGGATAAGTAAGGGGCGCATGACGGGAAAGTCCTTCAGACCGGAACTATTATCGTAAGTTTCCGGGTAGCTGAAAGTATATCACCGGCGAGGACAACGGACTGGCCGGCTTGTCTTTTAAGATCGCAAGTCGTAGCATTTAAGCAGCGTGCGCGTTCCACTGGCACAGTCCGGGCCCAAAGCGGAATCAGCCGGGATTCCCGACAGGCTGTACTTCCGCATTGGGGATGTCAGCCGTTTGGCGGGAGTGCAGCCGTATGTCCTGCGCTATTGGGAGTCGGAGTTTCCCACGATCTCGCCGAAGAAATCAGGAACGGGGCATCGTCTCTACCGGCGTAAGGACGTCGAGATGGTTCTGGAAATCAAGCGGCTACTCTACGACAAGCGCTTTACGATTGCGGGAGCGCGGAAGGCGCTTGACCCTAAATTGAAAGTGCCTGTCCGAAAAGATCCGGCTCGGAATGGCGTCCAAGGCGACCTGTTTCATGCAGCCTCGCCGGATCTGACCGGTATTCGAAGTGAGCTGGCCGCGATTCTCAAACTTCTGCAGTAATTCCGCTCTCTGAATCTTCCCCTTCGACGATAAGGTCAGTTGGGAGTAAAACAGGATGATTCGGCTTACGCGGATTAATCGTCAATCGATTATCCTAAACTCCGATTTGGTGGAACATCTGGAATCGACCCCGGATACAGTGATCACCATGACTTCAGGGCAAAAGCTGATCGTGCTGGAGAGTACCGATGAAGTTGTGAAGCGGATCATTGAATTCCGGCGAGTCCTGACGGAGCGCAAATCAAAGTGCGAGTACCAGGAACGGCCTGAATGAAACCAAAACGAAAAGCCGACCTTGCGACAATTGGCGGCATTGTGGTCGCTCTGGGTGGAATTATCGGTGGCTTGCTTCTGGAAGGCGGATCCATCGGGGACATCGGGCAGTTTACCGCGGGCATCATCGTGCTGGGCGGGACAATCGGAGCCGTTATGGTGAATACACCGATGGAGGTGCTGGTCCGGGCCTTCAAGCGAATGTTCTCCATTTTTCTCTACACTCCGGTATCTCCAGGTGTAATCGCGGAAGAGATCATCGGTTTCGCGACGAAGGCCAGAAAGAACGGCATAGTTTCGCTGGAGCAGGAGGCGGCCGAAATCCAGGATCCATTCTTGCGGAAAGCGCTAAATCTCGCGGTGGACGGCGTGGATCTTCAGGAGTTGCGAAACATGATGGAGCTCGAAATTGCGATCGAGGAGCACCATGTGGAAGCGGAGGCGAAAGTGTTTGAAAGCGCCGGCGGGTATGCGCCGACGGTCGGAATCATCGGTGCCGTGATGGGCCTTATTCAAGTAATGAAGCACCTGGCTAACATCGACGAAGTAGGACACGGTATTGCCGTGGCGTTCGTTGCAACCGTCTACGGCGTGGCGGTGTCGAACATATTCTTTCTTCCGGTGGCCAATAAGATCAAAGCTCGCGCGCACGAGGAAACCGAGAGGCGCGAGTTGATTTTGGAGGGTGTGGTCGGCATTGTGGAGGGACTGAATCCGAAGCTGATCCGGACGAAATTGGAGATTTATTCCAGGCATGAATCGGAGAAGAACATCGGCAAGCTGGAAGAAGCGCCTCCCGCTGAGAATGCGGCGTGAGGAAACAAAAAAGACACCCAGCTCATGAAAATCATGAGCGTTGGCTGGTGTCTTACGCGGACTTCATCACGTTATTGTTCGCATTCTTCGTGGTGATGTTCGCCTCAAGCCAGGCGGACAAGTCCAAGGCAAAGCAGATGTCGGAATCGGTGAAAAACGCCTTTGAAGAAGGACATTTTTCCGCGTCGGTTGCAGCCATTCTAGGTGGCACGGTGAATGACAAAGGCAAGGGAAACGCTCAGATGAAGGGGGCGGGTGGAGAGGTGAAAGCACCGCCGCCCGCCCCGGCGCCAACCAAGGAGAACCACGAGAAGCTGGCAGAGTTAATGCCCTCGTTGCAACGCCTGACAACCGATTTGAAAAAGGAGATCGCCGAGGGCAAGATCCAGTTGACCCTGGAGCAGCGCGGACTGGTAATCAGCCTGAAACAAGCAGCCTTTTTTCCGTCCGGGGAAGATGGTGTGGCAAACGATACCTTTGCCAGTATCGAAAGGGTAGCTGCGGTGATTAAGAATATCCCAAACCCTGTGCGCCTGGAAGGGCACACCGACGCCGTCCCGATTCACAATTCCCGCTACCGCAGCAACTGGGAACTTTCGGCGGCGAGGAGTATTGCCATGCTCGAGATTCTGGATACCCGTTTCGGCGTTCCGCGCTTGCGGATGGCTATCTCGGGCTATGCCGAATCGAAGCCGGTAGCGTCGAACGGCACCGAAGAAGGACGTGCGCGGAATCGCCGGGTCGATATCCTGATCATGAACGAGCATGGCGCGCAGGGCGAACCGGGGCGCGCGCAGTAAGACTACTTCAGCGCCTCCAGCACCGACTTAGCTGCACTCTGGCCCGCGGCTTTCTTTGAAAGTCCTTCGCCGCGCCCTGAAAACGCTGGCCCTACCCGAACCTCAACCACAAAAGTTTTCGAGTGTTCCGGGCCATTCTCCTGGGCAATGATGTAGCGCGGCTGCGGAAGACTCAACACCTGAGCACGTTCCTGCAGCGCGGTCTTGTAGTCGGCAACGCGGTCTTCTTCGCTACTGTCTTTGTGATCCCACTCATCCACCAGTTTGCCGACGATAAAATCGCGCGCCACATCCATACCGCCGTCCAGGTAGATTGCCGCAATCACAGCTTCCAGCGCATTCGCAAGCAACGCACGCTTTTCCCTGCCGCCGCTCATCTCTTCCCCGCGGCCAAGGTGCAGATACGCACCCAGATCCATGGACCGGGCTACCAGATGAAGATGGGCAGCGCTGACCAGATGCGCCTTCAGCTTCGACAGGCGCCCTTCCGGGTGGAGGGGATAGCGCCGGATGAGACACTCGCTAACGACGAATCCAAGGATGGAGTCGCCCAGAAATTCGAGTTGTTCGTTGTCGATGAAGCCGGCTTCACCGCCCAGCTTCCTTTCAAAACAGAGAGACTTGTGAGTCAGAGCGCGAATCAGCAGTTCCCGGTTCGCAAACGGGCGCCCTAAGCTCGCTTCCAGAACCAATAGATCCGCGGGCATCTTCAGCTTGCGGATTACGGCTTCTTTACTTCCACTTGCGGCGGCGGAGCGGGACTGTTGGCGGGTTTAGCTCCGGCGGACTTCAGTTTCATGGCGTTCATTTTTTCGTTCTGCGCCACCTGCTTGATCTGGGGGTTGAGGTCAGGCATCGCCATCACCTTGTCAAGAACGGGAAGCGCATCGTCCGGTTTGCCGCTCAAGTTATAGGCGGCGGCCAAGCGAACCATCGTAGCCTGGTCCGGCGCGGGTGCAATATCTGTGCTGGTCTTGAACTCGCTGGCGGCTACGTCGTATTTCTTACGGACCATCGCCGCAAGTCCGAGTGCCTCGTGCGCTTGTGCCAGAGAATCTTTCTTTGCCCCTTCCCACTGTTCATCGGTGATATCGGGACGCGGCTTCGGGGCAACGTTGATCAGTTCAATGGACTGGCGGGCGTATTTCTCGGCACGTTGCAACTTCTCTTCCTTGTCGAGATCGAATTCCCGCGTCTTCTGGGCAATGCCACTGGCCAGCATCAGCATAGCCGGGTAATTTTGCGGATCGGCTTCGATGGTGCGTTCCGAGTAGATCACCATCTTCTCGAAATCGTTCTTTTGCTGCGCCGACGCGGCTGCTATCTGCAAGGCCATAGCCTTAAACTCAGTGTCGGCGAACTTGGCCAGAAGATTCTCGGCGGCGGCGATGCGCGCGTCCGGATCACTCGCAGTGGAGATCGCGTTGATCGCATCCACTTCTTTCTGCGATTTCGCCTTCGGCTGCTTGGCCGGCTTCTGTGCGAATACGAGACCGGCAGCCAGCACCAGGGTGCCCGCGGCTCTCAATAGGAAACGACTGTTCATAAAAAGCTCCATTCCTGTTATTTCTGAAATTTGTTTTTCAGGCCCTGGCCGGCGGCTTGTCGTGCTCCGGCGGAAGCCTCTTTTACTGCTAGAGCGGCCTGATAATGCTGAACCGCCTGCTCCCGTTCGCCTGAAGCATCCGATAGTCGGCCGAGATATACCTCGGTCCACGCCCTAGTCTGCGAATCAGGCGCCAACTCCAGTGTCTTATGAAAAAGCTTTTCCGCCAACTCCGGATCTCTTTGTAACGCCGCAATTCGCGCAAGACCATAATACGTCCTCGCGTGGAGTGTTTTGTCTTCGGTTTGCTGCAATACTCTCCGGAACGCCTCGCCCGCCTTATCGAACTTCTTGTCTGAGTAAAGCTGCTCAGCGGTTTCGAGTGATCTTGCGGCCGGGGACATCGGCGCGGCGGGCACCGGGACCGAAAGGGGTTCCGCCATCTTTCGGTCAGGCCGGGTGGTAGCAAACTTCACTGTTTCCAGGCGATTGGTTTCCTTCTTCAGGTCAATGGCCGCGATCATGTCGGGAAAATAGAGCCGCATTGCCACTTCCTGCTTTTCGTAGACCGGCAGGGCCTCGGCGAAATAGGGAGTCAGCACGAAGCCCTCTTCCAGGGCCTGCTTCACCACCGCCTGCCTCTTTTCGACAGGCCCCCGTACCAGACGGCTCTCGATCGCCTTGATGAGCGATTCGACAGTGAGCAAAAGGAAATCGGCCTTGTAGTTCTCATCAAGAATCGGCGAGCCCAGCGCATAATCCTCCAGGCTCCGTTTCTTATTGACGGCCTCGGAAAATTTGGTGGCCAATGGGTCCATCAGGTAGTGCAAATAAGCATGACGGATCTCATCGGTCTGCGGTTCCTGAGCGGGCGTTAAGACAATATAATAATCATCGCCGTAGCTTCTGGTCTGAATCTGGCCGGGGCGGCCAAGCAGATCGAGATAAACCTGAAAATGCCGGCCCATGTACCCGCTGGTAGGGTTGCGCAGGTAGCCGGTGGTCTCAAAGATGGTCCGGCTGACGGGCTCCTGGTAGCGGGCGAGGGTCTGATCGAGCATCGGCTGCATCTTCAGCCAGAGGCCGCCTATGCCCGCTTCGGCGTGAAATCGCACCATTAGTTTTTCGAAGCCTTCGAGAGCGACCACATCCGGCGGCACTTCACCGGACTGGAACTTCGATTTGAATTCGGGCGGATCGGACACAGAAAGGGCGAAGGATACGTATTGGGCCAGATCGGCGCCAAAGGATGGCTTGTGGTGCGTGGCGACGAAGTTCGCCAGTTCGGAAACAACCTGTAGGTTCTTTCCAGCCAACTGTTGCTGCACCGCTTCGCCGGCGGGCGAGATCGAACCGTTCGCGGCGAAGCCTGCCGCTTGTAGGGCGGCCATTACGGAGAAAAGCGCCGGATTCCCGTCAAGCTGATTCTCACCGGCGGCAAAGACGCGGGAAGCGCCAGGGAGCACCAGAACGAGGAGGAGGAAAATGCGAATGTACAAAACGGTCGGTCTATCCACTTTCAGTTTAGCCTACTTCCTGGAGGTGAATACCGTAAATTCAATGCCGCCGACGATGGCCCGCCCCGGCATGGAAACCCCAAAGATTTCCTGATAGGCGGTATCAGTCACATTGGTCAGTTGTAAAAAAGGATGAATACGCCCGCGGGTGCTGGCCGCATAGAGATCCACCACTCCGTAAGGATCTCTTCCGTAACGCTCCACCACGCCGGCGCGTGCTCGCGCGAGAATATGTCCAGGAAGAAAACCCTGCCAGCCTACTAAGCCGGAGTGGATGGGGTAGTTGAAGGAGTATTTTGAGAAGGCCCCGGCGAGTGCGCTTCGCGCGCCGTGCAACCCGGTGTATTGCAACTCGATCAGGCTGCCCGGGCCCAGTTCCCGCTTCAGCGATGCTTCGACGCCGGTGAAGGCGATGTGCTGGAAATTTGTGGCGCGCCAGATGTCCGCGGCGGAATAGCGGACGTAATCGATACCGTCCGTCTCATTGCGCCGGAAAACCGTGACTTCGCCTTTCAGCTTCGGGCGGATCGTCCAGTCCACGCCGCCTTCGTAACTCCAGGCTTTCTCGGGGCGGAGATTTGGCGAGCCCACGTTCGCCGGGTCGTGGTAGTAAAGATCGGTATAGCTGGGAAGGCGAAACGCGCGGCTGACACCGGCTCTCAATTTAATGGCGGAGGAAAGCCAATACCCGGCGCTCACCGACGGGCTCAACTGGCTTTGCGCCCTGCCGTAAACCTCTTCCCGCAGACCGGCGTTGAATGAAAAGCGTTTCAGCGCTCGCACGTCCATGGCTATGTAGCCCGCACCCCGCGCGCGGTCATGATGGCCGAGGTTATTGCTGTCGATTGAATCGCGATAGCCCTCCAGACCATAGTGCACAGTGACGTTTCGCGCCAGCGCATCGCTGCGGCGCAAAGCGGCCTGGAAACCTTCCACGGCGTGGCGGTTCGTGAAGACTTCGGGCCGATCCCGAAAGAGAACGAACAGGTCGGTATGGCGGCGGTAGGCGAAGGAAGCCTCGGTCTTCTCGCCTAGGCTCTGCCGGATCGAGGCGAACCAAGTCCGGGTGCGCTCCCAGGAGTTGTAGTTGCCGTAGAACTGATCCGCTCCAAACGGCCGGTCGTTATTGGCCAACGTGATATCGGTGGCGCCCATTGCCGTCAGCAGGTGCGTGTTCGAGGCGAGAGAAAGATTGCGGTAGTCGCGATTGGGTTGAAATCCGGAAGAAAAGTCGCGGGAGAAGGTAAGCTGTTCGGTTACCGCTTTTCCGGCGAAGGCGAGCACGCCCCGCTGCTGATTGACGCCGAAGTTACCGGCCGCGGTGCGCAACCGAAGCTCGGATGCCTCCGGCTTGCGGGTGATGAAATTGACCACACCGCCGACAGCATCGGATCCATAGCGGGTGGAACCGGAACCCTTCAGGATTTCGACTTTTTCAATCGACTCCACCGGGACAGGGACGTCGAGATTGTGATGGCCCGATTGTGCGTCGTTGAGACGCAATCCATTCAGCAGGATCAGCGTCTGGCCAAAACTGCCGCCCCGGATGCTTAGGTCGGATTGTAGCCCGCCGGCAGCCCGCTGGCGAAGATCGAGTGAAGAGTCGAGGCGCAGAAAATCGGCGAACGTGTTCGAGACCAGTTCCAGCTTCTTGACGTCGATCGCGCGGATCGCGCGGTCTGCTTCCTCCAGCGGAATGGGCTCGAAATAGCCGGTGACGACGACAACCTCCACTTTAAGAGGCGGATCGGCCTGCTGAGCGTTGAGGAACGCGGAGAGGCCGAGGAACGCGGCAATACAACGATGGGATCTGCTCAACCGGCGCCTATTCCAGCGAGGAAGGGACGATGGAAGTTTCCGCCCCTTTCGCCTTACTTGTGTTCATTTTGTGGTCGCTCAGGTTATCCGCCTTCAAGGCCGCTTTCGCTCGTCGTGCGTCCCGTGCCTTCAATGTTTTCCTTAAAGCATCGGCAGCGGCATTTTGAAACAGCGGATCCGTCTCGGGCGTCATCAACGTCCACAATCCGTAAGCACCGATTACCGTACCAAACGGAACATTCAAAACGTTGATAGCGGAAACGATAATCAACATGACTCGGGCCCAATCCTGCAGCAATCGTACGTAGAAACCTGCCAGCACGCAGGGAGCCGCGATCAGCAGTTGGAAAGCAATCAAAATTACGGCAATCAGACCCACAATGTCTTCATTGAAGGCGGCATAGACACCGGTGAAGCCGCCAAATCGGATCAGAATCACGATGGCGGCTACGGCGCCAACTATGCCGTAGACCATATTCAGGATGCCGAGAGTTCTGACGTGTCTATCCATTATCGATTGCGATCATGCGGTGGTGCTTCAAACCTACGATTACCAGCCTAGCCGATTTCGTCGCGATCCGCACCGCTCCACCTATTCTCTCATCGTCGCCGTGTCATCAAATGTGACAACCAGTCTGAACCGGCGCAAAGAATTGTAAATAAGAAGAAGGGGACGTAGATGAACCAGCGGAGCGGCGTGGCCCCATCCCATTCCCCGAGATTCAGCCAGCGGATTAAAACCGAGTAGCTGAGCGGCATCAGTGCGCTCCACAACAACAGGGGCGTTGCGGGATAGAACACCAGCAGCGGCGCGAACCAGGTGAGATACCAGGGGTGGCAGTTGGCGGAGATCAGCAGCACGGCGGTGATAGACCACAGCACGGCCTGCTCCAGTGTCCGGGCGAAAAGCGCAATCCCGATCACGATGGCCGTAATCAAACCGGCTGCAGTGTACTTCGCTTGATACAGGTCGCCGCCGGAATACCAGAGGATCGCTCCAAAAAGGCTGTCATTATTGCGCCATCCCCCCACAAATCCGCTTAGGAACCGGGCGTTTTCGGTCACGTTGTCCAGGTACGGCATCGCGAACAAACCCAAAATGGGAAAAAGAATCAGCCACTGATACCAGCGTGGTTTCCCCCCGCCCGGTGAGAGGATGAACGCCGGGAACAGCAGAATCGGCCAAATCTTGGCGGCCACAGCCAGCGAAAGCGATGCAAAGGACCAGATCCAGCGGTGCCGCGCCGCCATTAGCAGCGCCAGAGTGACAAAGAATACCGCGATGGCGTCGTTGTGGCCGGTGCCCCAGAATTCGACCAGTGGCAGTGGCGACCACGCATAGATCAGAACCAGGTTCGGAGGCATCCGGTACTGCCGCAGCAGCAAAACCAGCACGCCGATTATGCCAAGATCAAACAGCGCCGCTGGTAGTTTAAACCAAAAGACCTGAACGAAGGGATCTGGCGTAAATCGCTGTAATAGCAGGTAGATAATCCGCTGCGACTGTTCGATCAAGGGGCCGTAGGCGCTTTTGAAATCTTTCGAGCCCACCTTCGGGTAAGTCGCATCGCGAATAGACGCCCAGCGTGGATCGATGGGCCGGACCTGGTAGGGATCGCCCCCGGCCGCCTGTAATTTGCCCTCCCACCGATAGCGGTACACGTCGTCGGACAACGAAGGGTAGAGCGGCCAGATGGTGATGCGAAACAGAATTGCCGCCACCAGTACAAATCGTAGGGAAATTCCCGGTCTGCCATCTGACGGAGATTTCAGGACCAAATAGACCGAAACGAGATATAATAAATGGGTCAGGATGATAAGGGTGATGGCCTCTACTACTTTGCTGCCCAGGTTGGCCAGCGGATGCAGGAGTAGCAGCAACGCCTCGATTAAGACGGCAGCGATGATATACGGAAACGGTATTGCGCCCCTCTCCATTGCAGCTTATCCCCTGAGACCAGTCCCCAAAATCGACCCATCCAAAATCGACCGATGAAGATCAGCCCATGGTAACAACTCTCATCCCGGTAGCGTTCATTTCCGCGAGCCAGCGGCTGGATCAGGCGATGGCGTCCCTCTCGGACAAGACCTTTTCCGGGATACATACGCTCGCATGGTTCGATTGGGTCATTTTGATCCCGTACTTTTCGGTACTGATCGTCCTTTCCTTCTATGGGTTGCATCGCTACGAGATGATCCGGGGGTATCTGAAGCATAAGAAGAAGATGGCCGCCATCTCGCCTGTGCGGTTCGAAGAACTGCCTCCCGTCACCATCCAGCTTCCCCTGTATAACGAACAGTATGTAGTGGAGAGGCTGATTGAAGAAACGCTGAAAATAGAGTATCCCAGGCATTTGTTTCAAATTCAGGTGCTGGACGATTCCACCGACGAAACCCACCCCTTCACCGAAGCACTAGTGGCGCAGTATCAGGCACTTGGGCATCCTATCGAATACCGGCACCGCACGAACCGCCACGGGTTCAAAGCAGGTGCGTTACAGGCGGGCCTGGAAACGGCAACCGGCGAATTCGTGGCAGTCTTCGACGCCGACTTTCTGCCGCCAGCCGACTTCCTGATGCGGGCCATCCATCCCTTTGCCGACCCTAAGGTTGGGGTGGTGCAGACGCGCTGGACTTACTTGAACCGGCATTACAATGTTTTGACCGAAGTGGAGGCGATGCTACTGGACGGGCATTTCGTTCTTGAGCATGGAGCGCGCGCCGGGGAAGGGCTGTTTTTCAACTTCAATGGCACTGCGGGCATTCTCCGCCGCACGATGATTGACGATGCGGGCGGTTGGCAGCACGACACGCTGACCGAAGATTCCGATTTGAGCTATCGCGCGCAGGTGAAGGGATGGAGGTTCGTATACCTTCCTCAAATCGAGTGCCCGTCGGAACTGCCGGTGGACATGAATGGGTTTCAGATTCAGCAATCGCGCTGGTCTAAGGGTTTGACCCAGGTTGCCATGAAACTGCTGCCGGGAATTCTGAAGGCGGATTTGCCCCGGCGCGTCAAAGTGGAAGCGATCGCGCATTTGACGCCGAACATCGCCTATCCGCTGATGATCGTGGTCTCGGCACTGATGTTGCCGGTTATGATTGTCCGGTTCTACATGGGCTGGTTGCAGATGGTGCTGATTGACATGCCGCTGATCATTGCGTCGTTCTGGTCGATCACGGCGTTCTACATGGTGGCACATCGCGAGTTGTACCCCAGGACGTGGAAGCGGGCGATCTTTATGATTCCGGCGTTGATGGCAGCCGGCGTCGCACTCACTCTGAATAACACCAAGGCCGTGCTGGAAGCTCTCTGCCGCGTGCAGACCGCTTTTGCCAGAACGCCGAAGTATGCCATCGGCGAACATAAAGTGAAGCTGGAGAATGTGCAGTATAAGAGCCGCACGGGCTGGCTGCCCTACGTGGAAATCCTGTTCGGTTTGTATTTCCTTTACATGATTCTTTTCGCCATCGACAGCATGAACTATCTGGCGATTCCGTTCCTCCTGCTATTCGTTTCGGGCTATTTCTGGGCCGCATTCAGCAAGCTTTATGCCGATTACCAAGGGCGGCTGCAATGGCACCGGCAACGCCGTTTGGAATTGAAGCAGACGGTTAGCTAGGCTTCCGGCGGGCGAGCCCGCCAGCATTCCTTCAGCATTTTTGTACGTATAATCGTAAAGCCGGTAGTTGGGCCATCCATAACCGGATAGATCTTTTGCCCCAGTTGAAATTCTGAGCTATTTCAGCGATTTGGCACGATCCGCGGAATTCGAGCTGCCGGGTTTAGGATAATCGGCGCATGGCGTCGGCTCATCTTGAAGCCATTTAGCGCGAAAGCGCACCATATGGCGCAAACTACACCAAGCCTAGGGCGTTGCGCTGCGGCTGCACGACGTCCTGCGATACGGGGCGGCGACGATGCGGATCGCACAAAATCCCGCAGACGAACATGCTGCGGAAGCTCTGCAATTTCCGGTGCCGATTGATGCGGCCGCGGACTTCGAGCGCCATCGCGGATAAGAGTCGACTATGGCGGCGGAGCCCGGATAGTCCGGACTATATTCACGGTATCAAGGCGGTTGGTGGCGTCTGTCCGTTAATACGTGCAATTAGGCCCTCGATCGCTTGGGCCCTGGATAGTTGGATCGTGACTTCACGCGCCAAGTTTGGAATAGGACTGTCCTTGTAGTCCGCGTCGATCCTCAGTGAGTGCATGCGAAGCCCGTCGAGCCCTATCTGCTTGATGTTCGGGTCCTTGTGTTTCTGGCACCAATTCCAAAGCTGCTTATGAAGGCCCGGCATATTACCCGTAAACTGCATTGCGCGGGCGTTCGCCAAGCTGACGTTGTAAACGTAATAGTACGCTCGCCCAAGGCATGTTCTTTGAACACCTTCGCTGGAGTCATTTCGCAACCCGTGCGCAACGATGAGAAACCCTCGCCAGTCAAATGGCATTCTGAATCTCGTAGTCGAATACGAGCGCGCCACCAGAACGGTGGCAATTGTTCAACCACCATTCGGTATCAAAAGAGTGTAAGACTTGTTCCGGGTCGCCGCCAAAATCGGCAGGCAATTGCACTGCTACCTTTAGCAAGCTATCCTCGCCGGAGTACTGCACTCGAAG
The DNA here is from genome assembly GCA_025360145.1 of Acidobacteriaceae bacterium. Classification (GTDB taxonomy): domain Bacteria; phylum Acidobacteriota; class Terriglobia; order Bryobacterales; family Bryobacteraceae; genus JANXXV01. Next base: position 15,562 of record JANYCV010000360.1, on the reverse strand, counting down.
CTGGAGGAGGAGCTTTTCTCCGAAGACGGTTCGCAATGGCTGTACGGCTTCAACCAGAAGTCTATAGAGCGCCGGTTCCTCCTCAAGAAGCTCAATGATGACGCGGTTGCTGTTCAGGATCGTATAGTGCTGTTGCAGGGTACGCAGTTGCGCCGCCAAATCTCCATTAGGGCGCGTCTGCTCATAAAGATATCCTTGTGAAAGGTCGTTTCCTCCAAGCCTGAGTGCGCCAAATTCGATACTGGCTCTGGGCTGAAGACTCGCTGATTGCTGGTATTCGTACCAGTTTGGTTTCTGATGAAGCGGCGGCGAAGTCGTTAGCCTGGATAAATGCTGCGCGTCTAATGCGTCGGTGAAAGCGCTAGGCATTGGGCGCTTCTTCAATGCCTAGAATGCCAAACAACGTTTCTTCATCGCTGCGCACTTTCGTTAGGATGTCTGGCAGCAGCGGCTGTCCCTTGAACTGAGACGTAAGCCGTAAAAAGATTCCGTTCGCGAATGCCACGGAAAAATCAAGCAACACGTCGCCGTCCGGCCATTTCAGATGATTGCCGAAGGTGTGGGTTTGGTGCTGTTTGACGAGAGGTTTGAATGGCTCAGGCAGGAATGGTCCAAGTATTTCCTCGCGCGTCTTCGCCAGGGGTTGCAGATGCATCGCCAAAGTGACCGAGCACGATTCAACCTTCGCGCCGCTCCCAACCAGAAGAGCGTGCTCCGCAGCAAGCAAGACCTGGGCGTCCTCCTGAACCGAGATCCACGATGATCCCTCCTTTCCGAACCGATATTCTTCGGCTCCAAACTGAAAGGTGATCCCGCGTTCGGGGAGTCTGAAAATCACTTTGTGATCGGCCATTGTTCCGGTTGAGACGATCTCCGTGTTTGCCAGCCGGAAGTTAAAGGGCAACAGCGCAGACACAACGGCCTCAAAAACTCTGGGCCTTTCATTGGCAATCAAGCCGACATAGGGCCGGTCGAAGCGCGCGACGTACTCGACACTAGCCATCGGGATTTTGACCAGATCAGACATTGATTTTCACTCTGTTTACATTGTCGGTCCGCCGCATGGAAAGGGCAAACCGTTTCTAAAGCCGGTAACGCACTGCCGATAGGATTACCTTGACTCATCGTCACCGGTCCAGAGCTTTAATGTACCAGAATCTCCGCGTCCGGCTCCTCTTGGCGCCAAGTCTGGACCGCCGCAACGTCACGCAGATCTGCTCAACTGCCGGCGCTGTTGAAACGCGCACGCCGGCGCGGCATTGCGCATTCTCCGCGCCGGCGTGCGCGGTCCGTAACTATTGAGACCAAGCGTATTACATCACGATCACTCTCCTTATCAGCGTCCGGGAGGGATGCCGGGACGCGCCGCCAGCTCCGACGCGAGTGGAGGACACGATGGGTCGCCTTACTACTGCCCGATGCCCTAGCGTCCCGACTCCCTGAGATGTTATCCGATCGAACGCGCTGAATCTCAGGGGTTTGGGGGCAACATCCCCATCGAAGTAACGACCTGCTTCCGAAATGAGAGTCTATTGACAACGGGTGTGGCGTCCTCGTCCGGGCTGCGTGGTTAGGGCAAATTCCAATAGAGCTGACAAAGCGGCCCAAAACTGTCAACGTCCCCCAGACGGCGTTACAATCAAGGCGTGGCATTGCGTCTGCTGTTCATCGCGCTTCTCTGCATTTGCCATGGCATCCTGGCCGCTCCTCAGCCTCCGCTAGTCTGTCCGGCGGGCGGGCCCATTGGAAGCGTAGATCTTCGGGTTTCCTCGCCACGTTCCAAGGGCGAGCCGCTGCCATTGCGCACCATCAATCGTCTGGAAGAAGGCGACATCTTACGCTACCGTCCCATCCTGCACGCCAGCGAAGGACGGGCGGGTGAAGTCGCCATCGTGCTGGTGCCTGCCCACAAGATTCCGTCGCAGGACAACCTGGTTATCCTAGATCCAAAACCCGCCAATCAGCCGCAAACCTGGAGTGTGCCGATTCGTGTCGCGGTGGTGGCCTTTGTCTACGGACCAGCCGGCCTCAATCGCAAGAAGGTCAGGAGTTTTCTCGCCCGTGACGAAGAACTGGTTTCACAACTGGCGGATTACGCTGAGAAAACAGCGCAAACAGAGGCCCTGATCGCGGCGCTTTCCTCTCCGACCTCTTCGGCAGCCAGCATGCAATCCGCGCTTTCGGGCTTCTCCTCGCAGTACGGGCTGAGTGTGCAACTGGATAAAAACGCTCCGGCTGAGCAGCAGGCAATGGCTTTGTTTCGTACGCTGAACCCCGCCATCGCAAGCTACGACCCGATCACTCCGCAGCGAACGCAACAATACGGTCAAACGGCGCGCTTGGCGACCTCGGTGGCTGCGCTATTTTTTGGCAGCCCGGTAGGCTTGGCAGCCGGCGGAACGGCAATGTTGATGGAGATGCGATCCCTGGCGTTCCCCAAAGCCGAATTTCGTTCCTCGTTTGCGCAGGCTCTGGCACAGGATGGTCTGGGGTTGTGCGGACGCCGCGATCCGGCGGCGCCACATACCAAAGTCGCTTACCTGTGGGCGTCAAGGGTGCCCAACAGCGGTCCGCCACAGTTGGCGGTCGACAAAGTGAACTCGGTGGCGGTAGCGGTAAAGTCACCCGTGCCGGTGGGCGCGCCGGATGCCGACTGGAAGATTGTCGATCGCGCGCACAATTGGGCTTTGCAGGCGGAAGGCGGAAAACCAATTCCAATCCGGGTCCAAAAGTTGGGCGACTTGAAAATGCTGGAGTTGGACACCGGCGGCGCTGTTAAACCTGGAACGTACCGGTTGGTGGCGGACTGGGATTGGGATCAGTTCACGATAAAGGGCCAAATTGAGGTCAGGCCGCTGAGCGACTTGAGCGCGGCCCGATTAACGCCGGCCTCGCAAGACCTTCTGGTCGCCAGAACAGGCAAGGTGCCTTTAACGCTGGAAGGAACGGACTTTGAGTTCGTGACCAAAGTGGACATTGAGAAGATCAACGACAAATTCGCGACGCCCTCGCCGATTCCATTCGTCTTGCCGCAGGGGCTGCGGAAGGGGCCGCAGGATCGGATGGATATTCAGGTGAACACGATCGATCTCGACCCCGGCCAGTACGCGCTCCTAATCTCGCAGGTAGACGGAAAGAGCCACTCAGTAAACTTGAAAATCCTGCCCGCGCCGCCTCGGATCGACAATTTGCCGGTAGTTTTGAACAAGGGCGCATCCACGGTGAAGTTCCAATTGAAAGGCCAGCGGCTGGACCTATTGAACCGGCTGGAGGTGGCGCGAGGCACTGCGGAGTTAGAACCTCCGTCGGCCGATCAAACCGAGCGCCGGATGACGCTGCACATGGCGGCGAATATCGACGCCGGCACCGGTCTTGCGGCAAAGGCGTACATCCGGGATCGCAGCGAACCACTCACATTCGCCGACGCGGTAAGGATCGTGGGACCTCGTCCCCGCGTGAAGGAATCGAAGATCAGCATCCCTCCGGACCAGGATGTGGAACTGGAGAACGGCGAATTGCCGGGCGGCGCCTACCTGAGCGCGATGCTCCGGGTGGAGCATTTGCAATCGAACAGTGTGGTGAAACTGGACTGCGAGGCGCAGGGCGGCACCACGCTTAACCTGCATCTGGGTGAGCGTGTTGGGCCAGTAAGTTTACAGCAACTCGCCCCGGAACAGGTGTTTCTCTCCTTCGATACCGGGGTTTGGTTGAACGGTTGCGCACTGCGAGCGACGGTAGCGAATGGAAGTGAGGGCGAGTCCGATCCACACCCGATGGGCCGGATCGTGCGGATTCCCAAGATTGAGAGCTTCGATCTGGCGCCGGAAGACGCGCAGACCGGACAGATCACGGCATTCCTGACCGGGCAAAATCTGGAAACTATCGAAAAGACCGGCTGGGGATCGGAAGAGGCGGAATTAGTGGAAGGGTTGCCGTTACCCGTGCCTGGCGGGGGACAGAAGCAAAGTTTGCAAGTGCGCCTGCCGCCGGTGCCGGAACCAAAGAGTGTGCTGTTTGTCTGGTTGCGCGGCGAAAGTAAAGCACGCGCCATCAAAGTACCGGAGAAGCCCGGGTTAGCCTCGGGAAGTAAGAACCAGTAATCCTAACGGGAGATAAAAGATCGATGATTGACGAAAACATCATTAACGTGGCGTACGTCCAACAGGCCAATCCTAGAACTTGCTGGAATGCGGGGTACAAAATGATGCTGAACTACAAAAGTGGAGTTGGCTGGGAATCAAGGGCGGATAATTTGCCGAATGACGCGGCAATGCGCGACCGCGGGATTTACGATTCCGAGTTGGCTGCTTGCCGCAACGCACTCGGACTCACTTCTTCCGTCTACACGGGATTCAAGTCCGCCAGCGCGATAAACGATAAGCTCAACATGTATGGGCCGATCTGGTGTTCGGGCTTCTGGGCCGATGGGCACAAGCACATCGTCGTGCTGCGCGGCGTTCGGGAAGGTTATTTTTCCAGTCCTGAGGTCTTCGTAAACGATCCTGGCCGCGGTCTTTCGGGAGCAGAAGGACGGGGTGCTTGGTGGTCACTCGGTCGATTCGTCAGCCACATCAACCCGGTCTCGTTCGCTTGCCAGCACTGGGGGTAACGGAATGTCACCGGCCAGGTGCCGGGAATTACCTGTTCACACTTTCTATAAGACGAGAACCCAACCTTCCCTGACGAGGCGAGAATCCTTGCGTGCGGTGGTTTGGAATCGCCCCGATATCACCCCGAGGTTCCGTTCCGCAGGCTGCACCACTCACCTTTCACCCTAAAAACGGCAGTCGGTCATAGCCCGACCGGCCCAGCAATTCAATCGGCAATGGTTCGAACTGCTGCGCACGCCACCGTCCGGGGGACAACCCCCTTCAGCGCAATAGCTTGGCGATGAGCCGGTTACGCAGTTAATGGCCAGCGAATTGCCGCTGTTAGGTTTACGCGATCACGCGAAATCTTCCCCGAATTTGCCGGGAACCTTCGGGCGACTGGCGACAATCGACTGCTCCGGAATGCGTGAGAAAAAAGGGAGAGACGGCATCGACACCAGGAAATGCTACATCTGCGATGCCCCTAACATCTGCCATGCCGAATGACCGTCATCGGTATGTGCGAATGCACCGCAGTGTGGCTTAAGCAGCGCCGCGATCATGGCCGGTATTCGTTGTGGGTGCCCACAAAGAAATCGAATTCCTAAAGCGGATCAGGTGGCCACCGCTGTATCGGTTCTGACTAATTAGCAAGGCCGCACAGCAAACTTATCGCGGGTGATATATTCAGAGGCGCGCTGAGCGGAGTATACAAAATGTATCTAGCGGACTTAACGTGGCCCGCAGTTGCAGCACTCAACAAAGATATGCCGGTAGTGATTCCGGTGGCGGCGGTGGAGCAGCACGGCCACCACCTTCCGGTCTATACAGACAGCCTCCTGTTGGGCGAAGTGGTACGCCGGGTGGAGCAGGAATTGGGAGATCGTGCGCTGTTCACCCCCCTGCAGTGGCTGGGGAATTCGCACCACCATATCGAATACCCGGGCACTCTCTCGGCATCGCCCCGGCTTTATCTGGATCTCTTGCGCGACCTGGCGGAGACCCTGCTCGTGCATGGTTTCACGCGGCTGGTGTTTCTGAATGGGCACGGCGGCAACGTCACTCCAGGGAAGCAAGCGGTCTTCGAGTTGCGCCAGAAGTATCGCGAACGAAACGATCTACTATTGCTGTTTGCCACCTACTGGGATTTCTCCAAGCCGCACGAGGAACTGCCTGGCTTGGTGCAGACCGAAATGGGTCATGCGTGTGAGTGGGAAACATCCATGATCCAGCATGTGAAGCCGCAATTAGTAGCGGGAGGCGTCACACATCTGCAAACGGAACCGTTTGGATTCGGCTTCGGTAATGCGTATCGCGGCTGGATTACCAAGGACCGGACGAATACGGGCCATATCGGATCGCCGCAATATGCAACCGCGGAAAAAGGCGAACAGCTCTTCTCCAGTTTTGCGGGCGGCGTGCAACGATTCCTGTGCCAAGTGGCCCAGTGGGATGGAAACAGTTGGCAGTAAGCGTAAGGGCGCAGTGGAAGTGGTGGGTGTGTGCGCTGCTGCTCTTCGCAAGCACCATCAATTACATGGACCGGATGACGCTGGCCAGCGTCTCCAAGCGGATCATCGACGAATTTTCGCTGACCAAGGCGAACTACGGAACGGTGGAGCAGTATTTCGGCTACGCGTTCGCATGTGGCTCCATTGTTTTCGGGCTGATCGTAGACCGTGTGGGTGCGCGCTGGCTCTATCCGCTGGTTCTGCTGTTCTGGTCGATTGCCGGCCTGCTGACCGGGTTTGCCGGCGGCGACGGCGCGGTGGGAAATGCGCTGGCGGCAATCTGGCGTCCATTCGAAGGCGTAATGGGAGCGGGCTCCGCCTTCGGAAGTCTGCTGCTGTGCCGGACGATGCTGGGCCTGTTTGAAGCGGGACATTGGCCCTGTGCGCTCCAAACGACGCAGCGTTTGCTCGAGCCGAAGGACTGGGCCCTCGGAAATAGCATTTTGCAGAGCGGGACTTCGATTGGCGCGATCATAACGCCGCTGTTCGTAGGGGCAATGCTTACCAGTGCCAAGGGCAGTTGGCGATGGCCGTTCGTACTGATTGGCGCGGTGGGGCTGTTATGGGTGGTGGCGTGGATTGTGACGATGCGGGGCCGGAGTCTCGCTGCGCCCGCGGCGCCGGAGCAGGTAAAAATACCGTGGACGAAGTCGCTAGGTAGCGTATTGGCGGATCATCGTTTCTGGCTATTGATTGTGGTGGTGTCGTGCATCAACGGCACATGGAATATCTTTCGAGTCTGGTTGCCGTTGGTGTTCCAGGACCCCTCCGGTCTGGCCTTCACCGAGGCGCAGACATTGGGGCGAATCCTGCCGGGCTACTACATCATGACGGACGTGGGCTGCCTGATTGCCGGAGCGGCAACCGTCTGGCTGCACCGCCGCGGTTCGACGGTCTTAAATTCGCGCAGGATCGTCTTCACCGTTTGCGCCCTGGTGATGATGCTGGGAATGTTCGTGCCCGGATTGAGCCGCGGCCAATGGATGATTCCCGGGCTATCCGCCCAACAGGCAGCCACGGGCGTGATGATGCTGGTGGCGGCCGGTAGTCTCGGCGTGTTTCCGTGCTACTACTCGTTCACGCAGGAATTGTCGAAGCAGCATATGGGGTTGGTGACGGGGATACTGTCGTTCTTTGCGTGGGTGGTCCCGTCGAGTTTGCAGCGACCACTGGGAGCCCATATCGATCGGACCGGTTCGTACGACATAGCGTTTCAAGTGGGTGCCTGGCCGGCGATTGTTGCGGCGGTGCTACTTTGGATATTCTGGGATTGGCGGTACAAAAGTGATCAACCTTAGCGAGCAGGTATTCCTCCGATGGTCCGATCCGCAACCTGCGCACGTCACGCTTCTGACGTCCGCTTCGATCGACACCGTGCTGCTCGCCGTGCCTCATGCGGCCTTCGAAGCAGCGGCGCGTGCCGCTAAACTCGCCACGCTCCCCGAAGCCGGCGCTCCACCTTCCGTCGCACGCGGCCTATGGCCAGGCACTCGCAGAGCGCCGGGAAATCAAGATCCCGACAACGAAGTCGCCAGCGCCAGCCGCGAGCCTTGGATAGATGCGAACGGTCACGTCGTCGCGTTCGAGCGCGCTTTGCATCCGGGACAACAAGTGCTGCTCGGCTACCTGCCGGACGATCGCATCATGCCCTTCGACACACTGGAACTCGCTCTGGCTGAGGCCCGCGTGCATGGTGGCAACTTCATCCTGACCCTGCAGCCGCGTTTTCGCTCAGAGCTGCTCGCCGGGTCCCCAGCCGCGCGCACCGCGTGGGATTCCCTGGGCCAGACCATCCGCTTCCTGAAACAACATCGCGACCTTCTGGGCCGTCCCGCTCTCCCCATCATCACGGCAGTTGTTGAGCCCGGCATGCAGACGGCGGAGATCGCAAACCTGCTGCACCGTCGTGGGGCCAGCCCCGCGCTTATCTCCGCGCAGCAAATCCCGAAGGGGAGAATCCACGCGCTGGTCGCCGCCGGAATGAAGCAAGTGCCGACCGCGGTATTTGCCCACGCCGCAGCCGGTGGAACGGTCATCATAGACGCCCCAGCTCCAACCGCTGCGAAACTAACGAAGCGAGAGCCGGACCGCGACTTCCTGTCATTGGGTAAGGGCCGCATCGTCGCCTACCGCAAACGCGTCACCGACCCAAGCGAGTTCGCCCTCGATGTCATCGACGTGATCAACCACCGTCAACGCGCAGTCCGGCTGTGGAACGCGCTGTCTTCCATCCCGCTGGCAACAACTGCCCCCGCGCCGGGCGAATTGCTGTTGCATGTTTTGCAGTATGGTAGTGGCGAGTCCACGGAATTACAGGCTCGCGTGCAAGGCCACTTTTCGCGCGCCGTTATGCTTTCCCCGGGGGCGTCCCCTCAACCGTTGCAGACCGCGCGCCGCGGCTCTACCACCGAGGTGTTTCTGCCCTCCCCGCGCCGCCTGGCCATCGTCAGATTCTCAGGAGCGTTAGGATAATAAAGAAAAGCCATGGATATCACTCGCCGTCATTTACTGAGCCTGGCCGCCGCCGCAGCCACCGCGCCAATCCGTGTTGCAGGTGCGCGATTGCCGAAGCCGCAATTCGCCGTGCATCCCTTCGTCGAAGCTAATCCCAAAGCAGTCTTTCTGAAGCGCACGAACGTGCCCCACAAGATGGACGAGGCGGCGAAGCTTCGTGAAGGGCTCGCGTTCGCGCGCGACGTGTTTGTCCCGATGGAGTCGGCAGGCATACCTGTGACCCATCGCGTGATTCTTAAGCCCAACTTCACCAGCGTCCGTAATGAGCGGCCCAATGAAGAAAACTGGGGCACCGGCACAGACCCGCAGTTTTATGAAGGCATCATTTTGGGCCTGAAGGAATTGGGTCTGAAGCGCTTTCACTTTCTGGAAGCAAATAACTTCCACTCCTGGAACTACCGGGGCCTGGCGGATATCAACGATCGCCATGGCGTCGAAATGAACGAGCCCGACCGCCGCGAACGCAACTTCCGCGATGGCTTTGAAATGTCGTGGACCAAAGTGCCGGACCCCGTAGTCTACACGCGCATTCCGCATTACGCTCCGGTCAATGAGCCCGATACCTGGCTGCTGAATATCGCCAAGTGGAAGGCGCACGGCATGTGTATGACGCTGTCGACGAAGAACGTTCAGGGACTGGTTGTGAAGCCCTACGTGCGGTTCTGCCCCGGATGGAAGATGGTGACAGGCGCGCCCGCATTCATGCAGCCGGATATTCACGGCAAGGTGGAAGACCGCGTCAATCGCTACTTCGAAAATCACCGCCGCCTGCGCTACGCGCGTTACGAAAGTAGCGCCAATCTCAGCCCGATGAATCAGGAGATCTGGGCGCACAAAACTTGCGACAACTCGCAGGTGATCAACCCGGGGTTGAACATCATCGAAGGTATTTATGGCCGCGATGGCGACGGCTTTGGAGTTGGCCAGGATCATCTCACCAATCTGGTGATGTTCGGCAAGGACCGGTTTCGTCTGGACATGATCGGCATGTATCTGGGAGGCCACGAACCGGGCAATGTGAACCTGTTCCGCATCGCCAAGGAGCGCGGGATGCTGGATACTTTCAATCCTTGGGAAGTACCGGTCTATGAGTGGGTGGCGGGTCAACCGGTGCGCCGCAAGCTAAGTGATTTCACTCGCACACCGATGAAGACGTACTATCTGCAAAAGGACGGCGAGCCGGAGTATCACCTGGTAAATGAGCGCTTCGACTATGACAGAGTGAAAGCGTGAGAATCTTCCTGCTGCTGGCATTCTTCGCAGTTCAAGCCATTGCGCTTGAACGCCCCGGAGTCGAATTCAAAGTGTTTCAATTTCCCGCCGGGCAGATCCCGCGCATCGATGGGAAGACGGACGACTGGGCCATGGTCCCGGAAAGCTACTCCATCGGCATGGACCAGTTGAAAGACACCGTGAACAACACGCCGATGGATAGGAAGGACCTGGATGTCAAGGTTAAGGTGGGTTGGGTGAAGGGGCTCAACCGGCTTTATTTCCTGTACGAAGCATACGACAATTACTGGGACTTCAAGCGCGCCGATCTGCATAACGATATCTTCGAACTCGTTGTCGATGGCGATCTTTCGGGCGGGCCGTTCATCAAGCAGATGCATCCGCTGAAGACCTACGATCCGAACGAGGCGCACTTCACGTTCCATGGCGTACACGCGCAGAACTATCACATCTTCACGCCCGCCGAGGGGAAAGACTGGACCATGGTGTGGGGCTGTGCACCGTGGATCAAGAACCTGCCCTACGCGAACGCTGCCTACAATTACAATTTCAAGCACGGCGAAAGCGGCCGCCTGACGCTGGAGTTCTTCATAACGCCATTCGACTATGCGGCGTATGAAGGCCCGCAGCGGTCTGTGGAGTCGAAGCTTTGGGAGAACAAAGTCATTGGAATGTCGTGGTCGGTCCTTGACTACGATGACGAAAACGCCAAGACGTACCGGGGCTTCTGGAACCTTTCGCACAAGACCACGATGTACGCGAATGCGTCGGACCTGGTAGCCTTCAGGCTGATGCCGATCGAGCCGGAGTTGCGCAAGCCGGTGGAAGCCGGCTGGTCGTTCCAGATTGTCGACATGGACCGCCGGCTGGTAGCGTTTCAAGACGAATCTTACGGCCCGATTACATCGTGGAAGTGGGAGTTCGGCGACGGTAAGACCTCTGCGGACCGCCATCCCATCCATCAATACGAGAAGGCCGGAGAGTATATAGTGATATTGAATATCGATGGGCCCAAGGGTCCGTCTCGCAGGGCGAAAGTATGGGACGTCGTCATACGTTAGCGCCGGTCGCGCTCTTCCAAACCATGTCAATGCTTAAATGGTCGCTCCCGCTCTTCCACGTCAGCCAAGCGTTAGCCCAATCTCCAGGGCAATTCGAGTACTTAAAAAGCGAGTCCGTCTCGCAGGGCGAAAGTATGGAACGTAGTCATACGTTAGCGCCAGGTCGCACTCTTCCACACCATGTCAATGCTTAAATGGTCGTTCGCGCTCTTCCTCGTGAGCCAAGCGTTAGCCCAATCTCCAGAGCAATCCGAGTACTTTGAAAAGCAAGTCCGGCCTATTCTTGCGAACCGTTGTCAGGGTTGCCACAATCCCAAGACAGGAAAAGCCGGACTGGATCTCACCAGCTCCGCCGGCTTCCACAAGGGTGCCGACACGGGCCCGATCATTGTGCCCGGCGACGTAGAAAACAGCCGCATATTGCAAGTGACGGGATATCGCGAGCGCATCAAAATGCCGCCCACCGGCAGGATCAGCGAAGCGGAGTTCAGTGTTCTGCGCGAGTGGGTGAAGATGGGCGCGCCGTGGCCCGCAGGCATCAATGAAGCCGCTGCTTCCGATCTCAACAAGAAGAAGAGCTACTCCCGGGCACAGAAAGAATTCTGGTCCTTTCGCCCGTTGCACGCGCCGCCGCTGCCCGCAGTCAAAGCCGAGTCATGGGTTCGCTCACCCATCGATCGATTCGTTCTGGCGGCACTCGAAGCGAACCAGCTTTCGCCGGCTCCGCGTGCCGGCCCGCTCACGTTAATCCGCCGTGTCACGTTGGACCTCACCGGCCTGCCGCCGTCGGATGAAGAAGTCCGGGCCTTCCTAGCCGACCCATCGCCAGACGCCTTCGCCAGTGTAGTAGACCGTCTAATGGCGTCGCCCCGGTACGGCGAGAAGTGGGGCCGCCACTGGCTGGATGTAGCCCGCTACGCCGATTCCACAGGGGCCGATGAAGATTATCGCTATCCCCACGCCTGGCGCTACCGGGATTATGTGATCGATGCGTTCAACCACGATGTGCCCTTTGACCGTTTCATCCGCGAGCAGATTGCAGGAGACCTGCTGCCGCCACCGGCCGGACAAAATGTCAATACGGCCGGCATCGTCGCAACCGGGTTTCTGGCGTTGGGCCCCAAGCTAGTGGCTGAACAAGACAAGGTTAAAATGTTTTACGACATCGTGGACGAGCAAATCGATGTCGCGGGCAAAGCCTTTCTGGGATTGACCATTTCCTGCGCGCGCTGCCACGACCACAAGTTCGATCCCATCTCAACGAAGGACTATTATTCGCTGGCATCGATTTTCGCCAGCACCAAGCAGTTATCACAGATTGAAGGCACGGTGTCGAAGCTCTATTTCACGCCGCTTGTGGCCAAGGACGTTGCTGCCGAATACGAAGCGCACCAGAAGCGGTTGGCCGATCAGCAGAAGGAGATCGACGGTGTCATCAGCGGTGAGGCCATGCGCTACCGCGATCAACTTGCGCCGCAAATGGCGCTATACATGACGTCGGCACGGCGCGTGTATCAAGGCGGGGAACCGAAAGATGCGTTGCTCGACGACATCCTGCTGCAGCGCTGGGTGGATTATCTGAAGCCAACCAAAGAACGCCGGCCGCACCTGGAACTTTGGTACAAGGCGGATGCCGAAACAGTGCAGGCGGTCGCGACGCAGTATCAGCGCGAATTCCAAGCCGAAGCGGCACGGCGCACCAAGGCGCAGGAAGAGTTTCGCATGCAATCGGACGAAGCCCGCGCGCGCGGCGAGAAGCTTCCAGCACCGCCGAAGTTTGTGGCCGGAGAGAATCGCTTTTACACCCAGGTAGCCGCCGGAAAAGGCCCGCTGACGCTGCCAGTTAAAGAGCCGGAGAAGATCTATACCGAAGAAGCCCGCAAGAAAATTGACGCATTGACGGCCGAGCTACAGCGCATCAAAGCGGCCGCGCCTCCTGAGCCGCCGTTCGCCTGCGCTGTTGCGGAAGATCAGCCTGTGGATCAACGCGTCTTCCTGCGCGGCAATCCAGATTCGAAAGGCGAAGCAGTCCCGAAGCGTTTCCCCACGATTCTCGCCGGGGAACAACAAGAGCCCATTCGCCAAGGCAGCGGCCGGCTGGATCTGGCGAACTGGCTGGCCGATTCACGCAATCCGCTGCCGGCGCGAGTGATGGTCAACCGAATCTGGCAAGGGCACTTTGGGCAGGGGCTTGTCCGCACGCCCAACAACTTTGGAATCGCCGGCGAACGGCCCAGCCACCCGGAACTGCTGGATTGGTTGGCGGCGGAGTTCATCCGGCAGGGTTGGTCCCTCAAGAAAATGCACCGGCTGATCCTGCTCTCCAGCGCCTACCAGATGAGCGCCGAAGTCACGCCGGCGAAGCGTGAGAAAGATCCCGACAATCGCCTTTTGTCGCGGTTCTCCATCCGGCGCAAAACCGTGGAGGAGATTCGCGATTCGCTGTTGTTGCTGGACGGGAGCCTCGACTTGACCATGGGCGGTACGCTGCAAAAGGGCGAAGGCACCGACAACGAATTCAGCGATGGCCGCAAGAGCACTCACCCGGACGATTCCAATCGGCGCACCGTGTATCTGGCACTGCGGCGCTCGAATTTAGCGACCATGTTGACGCTCTTCGATTTCGGTGACGCGACCACAAGCACTGAATATCGATCACAAACCAATGTGGCGCCGCAGGCTTTGTACATGATGAACAGCAAGTTCGTCGCAGACCGCTCGCGCGGCGTAGCCAAGCAGCTTTTGCAACAGGAATCGACCGACGAACGCAGAGTGAGCCGGGCGTGGGTAAGCATTCTTGGCCGCGAACCCAAAGCGGATGAGATACGAGCTGCATTACAGTTCATTGCCGCGTTCCCGGCCAAGCCATCGAATGACGAGGGCCGTCTTCTGGCCTGGACCAGTTTCTGCCGTTCGCTGGTGGCGTCGAACGATTTCATCTACGTCTATTGAGGAGACCAATGCCACACCCACTCTTGCCTTCGCGCCGCTTTCTTCTCCGCCGCTCCGCGTGCGGCTTCGGGATGCTGGGCCTCTCTTCTCTACTAAGAGCCGCCGAAGCCTCAGACCCGCTGGCGCCGAAGAAGCCGCACTTTCCGGCGAAGGCAAAGCGCGTCATTTTCCTGTTCATGCACGGTGGACCTTCGCATCTGGACACCTTCGATCCGAAGCCCCGGCTGATCAAGGATCACGGAAAGCCGCTGCCCTTCAAACGCCCGCTGACCTTCGCCGAAGGCAGTACAGGAAATCTGCTGAAGTCGCCCTGGGAGTTCAAAAAGTACGGCCAGAGCGGCATCGAAATCAGCGAGCTGTTTCCCAATGTGGCAAAACATGCGGACGATTTGTGCATCATCCGGTCCATGGTAGGTGACAGCGTTGCCCACGGCGGCGCTACCCTGCAATTGCATACCGGATCGAACACGTTCACCCGGCCGAGCATGGGTTCGTGGGTGATCTACGGGCTGGGCACGGAGAATCAGAATCTACCCGCGTACATCACGTTGAAGCCGGGCCTCTCTCACGGCGGCGCGAAGAAATGGAGTTCCGGTTTTCTTCCAGCGGCCTATCAGGGAACCGCCGTGGGGCTGGGCGGAATGCCGTTTGAGAAGATCTCCGAACCGATTGAGCACCTGCAAAATCAGGGGTTGACCCCGGAGCAGCAGCGCTACGAACTGGACATGATTCAGAAGATGAATCGCAGCAGTACCGCGCGCTGGCAAAACGATCCGGAGCTGGAAGCGCGCATCCAAAGCTTCGAGCTCGCATTCCGCATGCAGACCGTCGCGCCTGAAGCATTCGACATCTCAAAGGAGTCGGCTGCGACACGGAAGCTCTACGGCCTGGACTCGCCGGAGACCAGCGACTTCGGCTGGCAATGCCTGATGGCCCGCCGTCTGGCCGAGCGGAACGTCCGGTTCATTCAGATCAATCACGACTACGGGCCAGGTAATGAGGTGGGCTGGGATGCGCACAACGAACTGATCCGGCTTCACACGCGGACCGCGCTGCAGGTGGATCAGCCCATTGCGGCCTTGCTGACGGACCTGAAGGCCCATGGATTGATGGAAGACACGCTCGTCGTCTGGGGCGGCGAGTTTGGCCGGACGCCGATTGCGGAAGCGGGCGACGGCCGCGACCACAATCCGTACGGGTACACCATGTGGATGGCCGGCGCCGGAGTGAAGAAGGGTTTCATCTACGGTGCAACAGACGAGTTCGGTTACTACGCGGTGGAAGACCGCATGCACATCCACGACATGCATGCCACCATGCTGCACCTGCTGGGGCTCAATCACGAGCAGTTGACGTTCAACTACGGCGGCAGGCCGTTCCGCCTAACTGACGTGGCCGGCAACGTAGCCACCAAAATGCTAGCGTAGTGTCCAAGAAATAGATGGACAGGCCAAGTTGTGTCTCACCCTAAGCGGCCATTACCGACGTGCCGCCCATTATTAACCGCCGGTGAAGGCTGATTAACGCAGCCTGGGTATGTGCCTCACTCAGGTAATTGCGATGGCAGCAGCCAAGGTGGGGCGGGCCCCCGTAAGCGCTAACCTAAGCCTTTGCTCCCACAACATATTGGGGATGGCGTTGTTGAAACCCCCATCCCATAGAGCATTTTTGACTAAAAATGTTCTTAAGTTAGCGCCTATGG
>JANYCV010000356.1 GCA_025360145.1 Acidobacteriaceae bacterium | reverse complement strand
GGCGTTGCGCAAGAAGATCCGCGACGTCGCCGATCCGCTGAAGGAACTGAAGGTGGTTTCCGACGGAAAGCGGATCCGGGTGGAAATTTCCGGTCAGCACATGGATCCCGTCTCCGGGCAGTTACTCTTCAATTTCGATCGGACGGAGCTGAAACGGCTGCTCTCGTTCCCGAACCGGGTCAGGGACGACCAGAAGATGGAGCGCGAGAACGCCCATCGTTGGTTTCAAAAGGGATTGGAACTGGAGCACGCAGGCGCACCCATCGAGCAGGCGATTGAGGCGTACGAGACGGCCGCAAAGCTTGATTCCACCTCGGCCGCGGCGCTGGTGAACCTGGGTACCATTCACTTTCATGCGCGGTCGCTGCCGCAGGCGGAAGCGTGTTACAAGGCGGCCATCGCCATCGACCCGGACTATGCGCTGGCGCATTTCAATATCGCCAATCTCTATGATGAGAATGGCGACTTTGCCAAAGCGACCAGCCATTACAGCGCTGCGGTGGCGCTGAACCCTCAGTATGCGGACGCGCACTATAATCTGGCGCTGCTTTACCAAGGCAACGGAAAGATAATGGATGCCGTCCGGCACTGGAAGTTGTATCTGAAATTGGACCCTTCCAGCGCCTGGGGCGCCATTGCCCGGCGGGAACTGAGTAAGCTGCGGACCACCACTGTTCTCGAAGGCCGAAGCCGCGAAGACTCCGTTTCTAACACAACCTCAAATTTGATGCGACCCCGCCGATAAGAAACCTAGACGATTTGTCGTCGGGAGGAATCTATGGTGTTTTCGTTCGATTTCAAGATCAAGACAGTTTGTATTGCGCTGGCACTCGCGCCGTCCCTATTTGCTGAGCTCCGCGTCACTACGGCAGACGCCGTGAAGTCGGCGTTGAATAAACCCACGCCGGAGTATTCCTCCGTGGCCCGCCAGATGAAGGTCACCGGACGCGTTGAAGTGGAGGCGACCGTTGGCACCGATGGCAACGTGGAAACGGTGAAAGTGATGACCGGGAATCCGTTGCTGACCAATTCCACCGTGAATGCCGTGAAGAGATGGAAGTTCACTCCGTTTACGCAGAACGGAGAGCCTTCCAAGGCTATCGCGACACTCAGTTTTGATTTCAAACCGTAATGCAGGCTTTATTGAAGAGCAACTCAAGGACGAGGGACGGGGAGATAACGGCGTGAAGAGGAAAGCGACGATAGGGACGAAACTGTTTTTCAGCTCGAGCGCAATGCTCGCGCTTGTGCTGATCATGGGACTTACCTCGCTGAAGGTCAGTAGCGGACTCAGCAAAGAGTTAGACAACGCCGTCAATTCGATTGCCAGGAAGCAATTATTGGCGGGTCAGATCAGTACGGCCGCCGCGGACATGAACGCATTGGAACGCGGCATTGCCTTCAATACCGTCTTGCAGCAGCCGGACAAAGCCGACGCATTCAAACACCAGTTTGTTGCGGCGGAAGGCCGGGTAGAGCAGTATCTGGAGAGTTTCAAATCGCTAATGAGTGGTACTGAAAACAAGACCGAACTGGAGGCATTGCAAAATCAGTACGCCTCAATCAAAATCGCGCACCAGAGTTTGCTGCAGATGTTGGACAAGCAGCAGATGGACCAGGCATTGAAGTCGTTCGACGAGACGCTGCTGCCCAAGCTGAACCAAATGAGCGCATCGGCCAAAAAGCTGGTGGACGGGCAGGGCGAGCAACTGGCGGCCGTAGCCCAGGGAGCCGAATCCACGAAGGCTGGCAGCCGCTGGATCACGTTGTTCCTCATTACTCTCTCGGCAGCGGTCGGCGTAGGCGTCATCTTGCTGGTTCGCTCCATCACGCATACGCTACGGCGGCTTACCTGGCAGATGGAATCGTGTGCCGTACAGGTCTCCGATGCGTCCAGCCAGATTTCCCAATCCAGCCAGTCGCTGGCGCAAGGAATGTCGCGCCAGGCCGGATCGCTCGAAAAAACCTCCGCCTCCAGTCAGGAGATGAGCTCCATGACACAGAGAAACGCCGCAAATACGCGGCAGGTTGCCACGCTGATGGACACCGTGGATGGCCGCGTCGCCGAAGCGAACAAAACATTGGATCAGATGGTTCTTAGCATGAAGGATATCAACGGATCGAGCGTGAAGATCGCGCGCATTATTAAGGTGATCGACGAGATCTCGTTCCAGACCAATATTCTTGCGCTCAACGCCGCGGTGGAAGCAGCGCGCGCCGGAGAGGCGGGCATGGGCTTTGCGGTGGTTGCCGGCGAAGTTCGAAATCTGGCCCAACGGTGCGCCCAGGCGGCCAGCGATACCGAAGCACTGATAGAGGAATCGATCGGGACTTCGAACGAGGGCACGCAGAAGTTGAACCGCATGGCGGAAGCAATCAAGAGCATCACTCAAAGCACCGTCGAGGTGAAACGCTTAGTGGGCGAGGTAAACTCCGGCAGTCAGGAACAGGCCAAGGGCATCGAACATATTGCCAGCGCCATGACGCAGATGGAGCAGGTCACGCAGCAGGCCGCCGCCAACGCGGAGGAGAGCGCCTCCGCCAGTGAAACGATGTCATCGCAGGCTGAAACTATGACGCTTGTGGTCCAGCAACTGGTGGAAATGGTCGGCGCATCCGAACGCGCGGAAATGGCCACCGCGTCGCTGCTATAATTGTGCCGGAAACGTTTATGAAACTCCGGCGCACTATTCTCACCTCCTCAATAGTTGTCACTCTCACCTTCACCTGCTGGTTGTTCGCGCAACCCGCGGGTGATCCTCTTATCGAAGGCTTCAAACTGGTGGAGGTCGCCTCCGTCGCCGATGCCATGGAGCAGCTCTACGGACAGCGTTCGCACATGTCGCACCAGATGCGGCCGCTGTTCACCACCAAGTTCGCGGGTCCTGCCGTTACCGTTTTGCTCAAGAAGGAAGAGCACAAGGAAGGCTCGAAGGCTTCGCAGGGAATGCTGGACGCCATTGATGCCGCCCCTGCCGGGTCGGTCTACGTGATGGTCCTCGAAGACGGATCTGACGTCGCGGGCATCGGCGGCCTGATGGCTACCGCGATGAAGGTCCGCGGTTTTGCCGGCGCGATCATCGACGCCTCCATTCGCGATACACCGCAGATCAGGAAACTGCAGTTCCCCGTATTCAGTATCGGCGTGGCGCCTTCCACCTCGGTAAATCACTATCGCTTCGCCGGAGTAAACGTTCCGGTTACCTGCGCCGGAGTCCGCGTGGCGGCGAGCGATATTATCGTCGCCGATGAAGACGGCGTTGCGGTGGTGCCTCGGGCCAAGGCCGCGGAGGTGTTGAAGCTCGCCCAGCAACTGGACAATACCGAACACCAGATGCTGCCCTTCATCGAAAAGTTCCGATCCATCAAGGAAGCGGTAGCCAAGTTCGGCCGGATCTAAACCTTCAGCGCCGCCGTGGATACCCCACGGAACCGCGCGCGTCGGGAAGCAGATCTTCCCGCTTCACCAGCGCCTCCAACCCTGCCCCGCCAACCTGAAATAACCGGCATAACGTTGCGCCGCCGCGCGAAGAATCGGATCGTCCGGCAATACCAACTTTCCGTTCAACACCGCCGGGATGTTCTGTTCCCGCGGATACCGCTGCCGGATTTCGAGCGGACTCAGCCGCAAAGTCTCGAGCGATCGAAACCGTTTCTCCAGCAGCAGATCCAGTTGCCGCTCCATCCATTTCTTGAGCCGCGGCATTGCTCAACGCCCCGGCATCTCCGGGACGTTGCCCAAACGTCAACCGGTCCAGTGCGTGTTCGGTACTGAGGTTCTTCGGCAACTTCGATTGAAACTGCGCGGATTGCGATCTCTTCATTCTGCGCCCGTTTCCGCCGAATTCGCGCTCCATCGCCATAGCGCCACCGAACCCAGCACTCCGGCCGCGAATGAACCAAGCAGGATGCCAATCTTTGCCTCTACCAGCATCGGGCTGTCCCCGAACGCCAGCGTCGCGATAAACAGCGACATGGTGAAACCGATGCCGCCCAGCCAACTCGCGCCATGAAGCTGCTTCCAGCCCACCCGCGCCGGGCGCTCCGCCCAGCCAAACTTCACCGCCAGCCAGGAAAACAGCGTGA
Organism: Acidobacteriaceae bacterium; assembly: GCA_025360145.1. Classification (GTDB taxonomy): domain Bacteria; phylum Acidobacteriota; class Terriglobia; order Bryobacterales; family Bryobacteraceae; genus JANXXV01. The sequence continues at coordinate 1,265 of JANYCV010000356.1, read as the reverse complement.
TCCCTGCCGGTTTTCCCAACAACAACCCGAAGGCAACCCCCAACAGCACCGGATGAGAAAACGAGATCTCACTGCCGCCGTCCACCACTCGCACCCCGGCGTTCGCCAGCGCAAACAAGGGCATGATGAATAGCGAAACCCACGGACGCAGCGCGTGTTCCATCCGCTGCAGCGGAGGTTGCACACCCTCGCATTGGTCTTCCAGGCGTTGGATGGCTTTCTGCTGCCCCTCGGACGAAATTACGTCCGTTCCGGATGCGGCGGCCGTCTCAAAGCGTCGCAGGGTATCCCGCGCTCCGCTCAGAAATTTGCCGGGGTCCAGCTTGGTCCTCACCGGAATGGTGAATGCCAGCAGAACGCCGGCGATGGTGGCATGAACACCGGATTTCAACATAGCCACCCACACCAGAATGCCCAACAGGGAGTACGGCAGGCGGCTGCGCATGCCCAGCCGGTTTGCCGCATACGAAGCGGCCAGGCACACTCCGGCAAGGCCCAGACTGCTGGTGGAGATATCCGTCGTGAAGAAAACCGCAATCACCAGCACCGCCGCAATATCGTCCACAATGGCCAGCGCGGTCAGAAAAATGGTGATGGAGGAAGGAACACGGCTGCCCAGCAGCGCCAATACGCCCACGGCGAACGCAATGTCGGTGGCCATCGGTATGGCCCACCCGCGCTCGCCTCCCGAGCCCTGATTGATAAGGAGGTAAATCGCAGCCGGAAGCAGTACGCCGCCCAGTGCTCCGGCAATCGGCAGCGCCGCCTTCTTCACAGACGCCAGTTCGCCCGCCAGCATCTCGCGCTTAATTTCGAGTCCGACGGAAAAGAAGAAAATGGCCATCAACCCGTCGTTGATCAGGTGATGCAGGGACAGCCGGAGCTGGAACTCTCCAGCACCGGCCGTCACCATCGTGTGCAGAATGGATTCGTACGAGGAAAACCATGGGGAGTTCGCCCAAGCAAGGGCGGCCACTGTACATGCCAGCAGCAGTATCCCGCCAGATGCTTCGCTCTCCGCAAATTTAGTGAATCGAACGCCGGGCAACTTTTATTATGAACGACCATCCGCTTTGGCGGCGCGGCTGGCGGCTTCGGACTTGGTTCCCTAGTTTCCACGCTGATTAAGACCTCTGTGAGCACCGCGATCGAATTGTCGACGTAGTTGGAGAAGCGACGGACTTGGGCGAGCTCGAGAAGCTCGGCGAAGTCTTGAAAGTGATGATAAAGCGAGCCGCGCGAGATGCCCGAAATCTCAAGGACTT
>JANYCV010000345.1 GCA_025360145.1 Acidobacteriaceae bacterium | reverse complement strand
GTGCAGATGGACATCGCCCAATTCTTCCGCGGCTAGCGGTTGAAACGTTCCCAGGCCGACATGCAGCGTTACGTATACCAGCGCCGCGCCAGCCTGTTCGCACCGGGCTAAAATCCCGGGCGTGAAATGCAGTCCGGCGGTAGGCGCGGCCACGGACCCGGTCTCCCGCGCGAACATGGTCTGGTAGCGGTCCCGGTCGTCTTGCGTGTCGGGACGGCGAATATACGGCGGCAGCGGAACGTGCCCGATTCTGGCGAGCGCGGCGTAAATATCATCGGCTCCGGTGAACCGCAGTGTCCGCTGCCCGTGACCGCCGCGAGTCAAAACCTCCGCCTGCAGTGAATCCGCAAAGAGAATCCTCTCGCCCACCGGCACCTTTCGCCCCGGACGCACCAGCGCCTCCCAGGTCTTTCGATCTTCACTCAGCGGCCGCAGCAGAAATACTTCCACCGCCGCCGTGCCAGAGGTGCGATGGCCGTACAACCGCGAAGGAAAGACCCGCGTGTCATTCAGAATCAGGCAATCGTGCGGGCGAATCCATTGCGGAAAGTCGCGGAACTCGCGATCCTCCCAGCGCTGCTCCTTCGGATACAGCACCAGCATCCGCGAGGCGGCACGGTCCGCCAACGGTTGTTGGGCAATCAATTCTTCCGGTAAATGGTAATCAAACTCGTCGACACGCACGCAGCAGTTAGAATAGCAACGTATCCCCTGACAATGCGTATTTTGGCAATTGAGTCGTCGTGTGATGAGACTGCGGCCGCTGTGGTGGAAGACGGCGTCCGGGTGTTGTCGTCTGTCGTCGCCTCGCAACTTTCCACACATGGCAAGTACGGCGGCGTGGTGCCGGAACTCGCCTCGCGGGAGCATATGCGAGCCATCGTTCCTGTGGTCCGGGAAGCACTGGAGCGATCGGCAACCGGCATGGCCGACCTGAGCGCAATCGCCGTGACGGAGGGCCCAGGGCTCGTCGGGTCGCTACTGGTGGGCATAACCTACGCAAAGGCGCTGTGCTTTGCGCGCGGTCTGCCGCTAATCGGCGTGAATCATATCGAGGGCCATATACACGCGGTGGTGATGGAGGCGCGCCAGAGCGGCGAGCCGGTGGAATTTCCCGCACTCGCGTTGGTGGTCAGCGGTGGCCATACACATTTGTTTGAGATACTCAAAGGCTTCCGCTACCGGCTTCTCGGCAAAACGCGCGACGATGCGGCGGGGGAGGCCTTCGACAAAGTGGCCAAGCTGCTCGGCTTCGGCTATCCTGGTGGCCCGGTGATCGACAAATTGGCTCCGTTCGGAAATCCCAACGCAGTCAGGTTCACGCTCACGAAGATGAAAGGAAACGCCTCGGATTTCAGTTTCAGCGGGCTGAAAACGGCCGTGCTGCGGTGGGTGGAAGCCCGCGACATCGATGCCGAGATCCAGCAACGCAAAGCGCTATTCCGCGAATGCGAAACCCCGGCAGTGGACCAATGGCTGGCGTTGACGCCGCAGACCACGCTCGATCTGCTCGCCTCGTTTCAAAAAACCGTGATCACGGAACTGATGCGCCGAATGGAATCCTGCGCGCTCGAGATTGACGCGCAAACCATCATTGTCTCCGGCGGCGTGGCCTGCAATGAAGGCCTTCGCTCCACCGCGCGAAAGCGTCCGCTTCCTGCCCGCACGCTGTTCCCAACGCCCGGCCTCTCCACCGACAATGCGGCCATGATCGGCGCCGCGGCATTTCTGAAATTCGAGCGCGGAGAGTTCGCGGACTTCACACTCGCCGCGCGTGCAAATTTGACTCTCGCCTAGCGAACGCAATCTAATAAGTCCATGTGCAAACTTTGGCTTCTCGCCGGACTCCTATGCAGCAGTGTGTGCCACGCGGCGCTCGATCACATTTACGCCAGTGAACGGTCAGACGTTCTCGGCGGCGCGGCGTTCGGTAGCGCCGGCCCCTATGAGCGCATCATCGCCAAGGCCTATTTTCTGGTCGATCCGAAGCTACCCGCCAACCGCATCATCCGCGATATCGATCTCGCGCCGAAGAACGCGGACGGGATGGTGGAGTTCTCCGCCGATCTCTACGTCTTGAAACCGCGCGATCCGGCGAAGGGCAATGGAACGGTGCTGTTTGAAGTTTCAAACCGCGGCGGCAAGGGCATGCTCAGCATGTTCAACCACGCCACGGGATCCACCGATCCGCGCACCGAAGAAGAACTAGGCGACCGGCTGTTGCTCGACGAAGGCTACACGCTGGTGTGGCTCGGGTGGCAGTTCGATGTGATGGCCTCCCCCGGACTGATGCGCAATTACGTCCCGGTGGCGAAGGGAGTAACCGGCCTGGTGCGCGCCGAGTTCGTGCCCGATCATAAGGCCGACAGTTGGCTGCTGGCCGACCGCATCCACGCCGCTTTCCCGGTATTCGATAGGAAGGACCCCAGCATTCAACTCACGGTGCGCGACCGGAACGACGGAGCCCGCCGCGTGGTTTCGCGCGACAAGTGGAACTTCACAGACTCCACGCACCTCACCGTGCCCAATGGCTTTGAACTCGGCAAGATATATGAGGTGGTTTACAAGTCGCAGGATTCGCCCATCGCCGGTCTGGGCCTGGCAGGAATTCGCGATCTGATTTCGTTTCTGAAATACGGCACGGTGGACACGCTGCTGGCCGATCAAAAGCGCTTCATCAAGCGCGCCATTGGATTCGGAACATCGCAAAGCGGACGCGTGCTCCGAACGTTTCTATACGATGGCTTCAACGCCGACGAGAAGAACCGGCGCACCTTCGACGCGCTCTGGCCGCACGTGGGCGGCGCCGGTCGCGGCAGTTTCAACCAGCGCTTCGCCCAGCCTTCCCGCGACGGACAGCCGTTCACCAACTTCTTCTACCCGGTGGACATTTTCCCCTTCACCGATCTCGATGAGACCGACAATGGCGTGACGGACGGCATCCTGGCCCGCGCGACCGCTGCAAACGTAGTCCCGAAAATGTTCCTCACCAACGGATCGTTCGAGTACTGGGGCCGCGCAGCCGCGCTGATCCACATCACACCCGATGGAAAGGCGGACGCGCCGCTCGGCAAGGACACTCGCGTTTACTACAACACCGCCGCACAGCACGGCCCCGGTTCGTTTCCGCCGAAGCGCGCCAACACACGGAATTTGAGCGATCCGCTGGATTACCGGTATCAGATGCGCGGGCTGCTGGCCGCCCTGCACGCATGGGTGAAGGACAACAAGGAGCCGCCGCCATCGCGGTATCCGTCGATCGCAAGCAAACAATTGGTGCCGCTGAAAGAACTGGCGTTTCCAAAGATCGGTATTGAAGTGCCGAAGCGCGCGCACGGCGCCTATCATCTGGACTTCGGCCCTGAGTTTAGAACCGCCGGAGTTGCCACCATCGAACCGCCGGCACTTGGCAAGCCCTTCCCGGTAATGGTGCCGCAGGTGGATGCGGACGGCAACGAAATTGCCGGCATCCGTTTGCCCGAAGTGCAGGTTCCGCTGGGAACATATACCGGCTGGAATCAGCGGGGCCCCAATCTGGGCGCGTCCGATGAAATGATCGCGTTTATCGGCTCATTCGTGCCATTCACTCGCACGAAGGCGGAGCGGTTGAAGACCAAAGACCCGCGGCCTTCGCTCGAAGAACGCTATCACGATAAGCAGGATTACCTCGCTAAGATTGCCGCTGCCGGCAAGTCGCTGGCGCAGGAAGGCTATGTGCTGGAATCGGATCTGCCAATGCTGAATGAACGGGCACAGCAGCATTGGGATTATTTCGCCGCGCAAAAATAACCGGGTGTTAACATCGAACCATGGGTCCTAACATAGGTGGTGAGCAGCCGAAGCTGCCGATTCCCGGAGTTCGCAATCTGATTGCTGTCGGCTCTGGAAAAGGTGGCGTGGGCAAAACCACCGTTGCCGTTAATCTGGCGCTGGCGCTGGCTCATCTCGGTTTCAAAACCGGGTTGCTCGACGCCGATGTGTACGGACCAAACGTTCCGCTCATGATGGGGATTCGCGACCAGCCACAAGCTTCCGGCGAGCGCATCCGGCCGCTGGAACAGTATGGGCTGAAGCTGATGTCGATGGGCTTTCTGAACCCCGGCGATAAGCCGCTGGTGTGGCGCGGCCCGATGCTGAACAGTGTGATCCAGCAGTTTCTGCGCGGTGTGGATTGGGGCGATCTCGACTATCTGGTGATCGATCTGCCGCCCGGCACCGGCGACGTGCAGTTGACGCTGATCCAGACGGCTCCGGTCACCGGAGCCATCATCGTGACCACTCCGTCGGAAGTATCGCTCGAAGATGCGCGCAAAGCCGTGCTGATGTTTAAGCAGGTGCGCGTGCCTGTGCTCGGCATTGTCGAAAACATGAGCTACATGATCGCTCCGATATCGAAGGAACGCATCGACGTGTTTGGACAAGGCGGCGGAAAGAGGACAGCAGCGGTGATGGGCGTGCCGTTTCTGGCCGAGTTGCCGCTGGACCCGCTGGTCCGAATCGGTGGCGATTCGGGCCGGCCCGTCACTTTGAACGGGGACGCTGATTCAAACGCCGCGGGCTTCATCCAACTGGCGAAAACGATGATTGAGGGTTTGGCTGCGAGTGGCGGACCGAAAGGTCCATCGATCGTTATCGAAGATTAAGAACTCGATTCCAGATACGAATGACACTGCCGTGGGAAACGGCCAGGCAACCAACGAGTGAGGTGTCTTTGAGAACTTCCACTGTTCAGTGAATTTGCTCTCGGATTGCCTCTTCCGTTGGCGGATGGATCTTCAAACGAATCACGCCTCGCGTGCTTGCGGGTGGAAACCGGAGAATGTTTGCGAAGTCGGCATCGAGCGTGAGGAGCACTCGACCACTCTCGATGGCAAATGCTCTTAACTGGGTATGTGCTTGACTCAAGTGGGTACGGTCTCGCAGCGTGTCGTGTGGCTGGCGCATCCGGGCCTTCGTCTCGCTTCCAGCAGCGTGACGAGGGCGTGCCGCGCCGGCCAGGGGGCCCGCCCCACCTGAGCTGCTGCCGTAGTAATTACTTGAGTGAAGCACATACCCAGCTGCTGTCATTGTGCTGTCCGGTTCTCCTGACAGCCCTGCTTAGGTGATGGCGAGGCATCGTGCCCTTGTTCTCGGAGTATGGCCGCTTGTTGCGGAGAAAGATTTTCGTCAAGAAGTAGCTTCACGAGGCCAGAACGATCTCGTTCCTTCTCTAGCCCGCCGCATACTTCGAGGAGTCTGTGATGTGGTCTTTGTTGAGCTGGGGATACGCTGCGAGAATCGCTTCAGTCGTCTCCCCGGCGCCCAGCTTTTCGAGAACAAGGTAGACGGGAATTCTCGTGCCTTTCAGGCAGGGCTTCCCCATCATGACATCTGGGCGGATCTCGATGGAAGGACACAATTCCATATGTCCGACTGTACCAGCGATTCCCCCGCCGCACTACTCCGCCACCACCGCATCCGGCCGCGCACTCCAACTCGCGCGCAGAAAATCGCGATTCATCGCAGCGATCACTTCCAGATTAATACCCTTGGGACAAACCGCTTCGCACTCGCCGATATTCGTGCAGCTTCCGAACAACTCCGCATTCGCCTGCGCCACTATCCGCAACGCACGCTTCTTGCGCTCCGGTTGCCCTTGCGGCAGCATTCCCAGATGATGGATCTTCGCCCCCGTAAACAGCGCCGCCGACGCGTTCGGACACGCGGCCACGCATGCGCCGCAACCGATGCACTGGGCCGAATCCATCGCCCGGTCCGAATCCTGCTTCGGAATCGCGATCGCATTTCCATCCGGAGCACTGCCTGAGGGAACCGAAACATAACCGCCGCTGGCGATAATCCGGTCGAACGCCGAACGGTTCACCACAAGATCTTTCAGCACAGGAAAAGCACTCGCGCGCCACGGTTCCAGGTAAAGCTTATCGCCATTTTTGAAATGGCGCATATGAAGCTGGCACACCGTGGTCTTCGGCAGCGGCCCATGCGCAACCCCGTTGATCATGAAGCCGCACGACCCGCAGATACCTTCGCGGCAATCGTGATCGAACGCGATGGGATCTTCCCCTTTCATGGTCAGTTCTTCATTTAGCACATCCAGCATCTCCAGAAACGACATTTCCGGATTGACGCCCTTTGCCGCGTAAGTCGTCATGCGGCCCTTATCGGTCGCGTTCTTCTGCCGCCAAACGTGAAGAGTCAGGTTCATCTACTTGTAGCTCCGTTGGCTGGGGTGAACATAGTCGAACGTCAACGGCTCCTTGTGCAACACAGCGGGATACGCCCACGCGGCCACGTACGAATAGTTCACGTCGTCGCGCAACGCCTCTCCTTCCGGCGTCTGATATTCCTCGCGAAAATGGCCGCCGCAGGATTCGTTACGATCCAGCGCATCGCGGCACATCAGTTCGCCCAGTTCAAAGAAATCCGCCACTCGTCCGGCTTTTTCAAGAGCCTGATTCAGCTCTTCCCCGCTTCCCAGGACGTTCACGTTCTTCCAGAAGTCTTCCCGCAGCGACACGATCTTTTGAATCCCTTCCTTCAGCCCAGCCTCGTTCCGGGACATGCCGCAGTGGTCCCAAAGCAACTTCCCCAGCTCGCGATGAAACGAACTAACCGTCCGATTGCCGCGAATCGACAACAGCCGCTTCGTCATTTCCGCCACGCCGTTTTCCGCCGCGCAAAACTCCGGCAGGCTCGTGGTCACCTTCTCCAGCTTCGTGCTCGCCAAATAATTGCCGATGGTATATGGAAGAACGAAGTAGCCATCAGACAGCCCTTGCATCAGCGCGCTGGCGCCCAACCGGTTCGCGCCGTGGTCTGAGAAATTCGCCTCGCCGATCACGAACAGGCCGGGAATGGTGCTCATTAATTGGTAATCCACCCACAGCCCGCCCATCGTGTAATGAATCGCGGGATAGATACGCATGGGCAACTCGTAAGGATTCTCGCCCGTGATCCGCTCATACATCTCGAACAGATTGCCGTAGCGCTCAACAATCGTCGCCTTGCCCAGCCGCTGGATAGCATCGGCGAAATCGAGATAGACGCCGAGGCCGCTCTCGCCCACGCCCCGGCCCTCGTCGCAAACAGCCTTCGCATTGCGCGAAGCCACATCGCGCGGAACAAGATTGCCGAAACTGGGATAGCGGCGCTCCAGGTAATAGTCGCGTTCCGCTTCGGGAATTTGAGCCGGCGCGCGTTTGTCGCCCTGCTTCTTTGGCACCCAGATGCGGCCGTCGTTGCGCAGCGATTCGCTCATCAGCGTCAGCTTCGATTGATAATCGCCGGACACCGGAATGCATGTCGGGTGAATCTGCGTGAAACAGGGGTTAGCGAATAGCGCCCCGCGTTTGTGCGCACGCCAGATCGCGGTGGCGTTCGACCCCTTCGCGTTCGTCGACAGATAGTAGACGTTGCCGTAACCACCCGTGCCCAACACCACCGCATCGGCGACGTGGGCTTCGATCTTGCCGGTGATCAGATTCCGCGTGATGATGCCGCGGGCCTTGCCGTCCACCACCACCAGGTCCAGCATTTCCGTACGCGGAATCATCTCCACTTTCCCCGCGTCCACCTGGCGCTCCAGTGCCTGATAGGCGCCGAGCAACAACTGTTGCCCCGTCTGGCCGCGGGCATAGAAAGTACGCGACACCTGCGCGCCGCCGAACGACCGGTTCGCCAGTGTCCCGCCATACTCGCGCGCAAAGGGTACGCCCTGCGCCACACATTGGTCGATGATGTCCACGCTGATCTGCGCCAGCCGGTACACGTTCGCTTCGCGGGCGCGGAAATCGCCGCCCTTTACCGTGTCGTAGAACAGGCGGAATATGCTATCGCCGTCGTTCTGATAATTCTTCGCGGCGTTGATGCCGCCCTGCGCTGCGATGCTGTGCGCGCGGCGCGGCGAATCTTGAAAACAGAAGCACTTCACGTTATAGCCAAGTTCGGCCATCGTTGCCGCGGCGGACCCGCCTGCAAGCCCGGAGCCCACAACGATGATGTTGTACTTCCGCTTGTTCGCCGGGTTCACCAGCTTCATTTCAAACTTGTAGTTTTCCCAGGCTTTCTCAATCGGTCCGGAAGGAACACGAGAATCAAGTTGCATAGGTTAGGACACTACCCCTGTCGCCACCGCAATCGGAATGGAGATGAAACCCAGCACCAGAAGAATGGAGGCATAGGCGGAAAACTTTTTCAGCAGAGGCGTATAGCGGGGATGGTTTACGCCTACCGTTTGGAACATGCTCCACACGCCGTGATACAGATGCAGTCCCAGCATGGAAACCGCAACCACGTAAAAAATCGCCACGGGAATCACCCGAAAGCCAATAACCATATTTTCGTACGGGTGCACATCCTGAAAATTCGGGTGAACTGTACCCCAGGTGAAGTGCAGCAGATGGAAGATCAGAAAAGCCAGCACAACGGGACCGCTCCACATCATGGTCCGCGATGCGAGACTGGCCTGCACCACGGCCTTTTTCACATACCCGATAGGCCGCGCGGCGTTCTTCAATGCGGTGAGTTGGATGGACGCCGTGATGTGCAGAATCACGGCGAGCAAAAGCCCAGCGCGCGCCGGCCACAGCAGGGCCGGCATGCCCCTCAGCGTCACCGCGTAATGGTTCATGGTCTCGCGGCCGAGGTAAAACTGTAGATTTCCCAACAGATGGCTGACGACAAACCCGAACAGCATCACGCCTGTGACCGCCATCACGATCTTCTTTCCGATGGTCGTCTGATAAAAGCGCGGAATCCTGTCCAGGGCGCTATTCACTGCGATGGAACTCATTCGCAGCAACCTCTCATTTGATTGTCTCCGCTAAGTTAGATGAGCTTACCCGTCCATTGTAAGCAAATAATTATTGGGCGGCGTCTGCCGCGCCGCCAGGGCTTTCGCATCCAAATTGCGATACGCGCCATTCCGCTGCGTACTCGATTAGGGCACAATACTTTCGGCACTTGTCTGGCCGCCGCACTGCGCGGTCAGGACCAATGAGCCCGTGACGCAAGAAAAGTGCAGGGTGTCGCATTTCCCGCTCTCCTGATATGGTTACCCGGAACCGGAAGGCGGAAACTTGCTCTATCCCGTCAAACCCGATATTTTAGTTAATTCGACACATGTCAAATCTAACCCCCATCACAGTCGCCCACGGCGACGGCATCGGACCTAGATCGG
>JANYCV010000290.1 GCA_025360145.1 Acidobacteriaceae bacterium | reverse complement strand
CCGCGGATCATCGAGTCTCCGGATGCGTTGCAGGTGGGATCGGTGGCGATCCCGGTGCGCCGTTCGGATGCCGCGCTGCAGATCCGGTATTCGGCGCCGACGGGTGATGGTGGACGGTCCGCTATCCCGGAGGTGTCCCTGCTGCGCCTGAATCAAGATCCGTCGCTGGGGGAGAGGTTTCGGAACAAGGCGGTATTCGTGGGCGCGACGGCGCTATCGCAGGCGCGGGACCGTTTGATGACGCCGTATCAAGTAACGATGAGCGGGGTGGAGATTCACGCGCAGGCTTACGAAACGATGGCGCACGGCGTGTTCTTTGTGCCGGCGACGAATGTGGCGCTGATCGGATTCTGCTTCCTGATCGCAGCCGGTGCTGGAATTGTATTTTTCTACTTCACTGGCTACCCGGCGTATGCGTTAGGGGCAGGCCTGTTGGTGCTGGCTCACGCGGTTCCGCATATTGCTTTTGCGCGCGGCGTTGTATTTCCTTATCTCGCGCCAGTGCTCTCGGCGTGGCTATCGGTGGTGGGAGCGGCGGCGTGGATGTATTTCGTGGCGCGGCGGCAGTTGCGCAAGTCGGAATCGGACAAGGCCCGGTATCAGCAGGCGATTCATTTCGTGACGCACGAGATGCGGTCGCCGTTGACGGCAATTCAAGGGTCCAGCGAGTTGATGGGCCGGTATAACCTGAACGACGAAAAGCGCAAGCAGATGGCGAACATGATCAACTCCGAATCGAAGCGCCTGGCGAAGATGATCCAGACGTTTTTGGATATTGAACGTTTAACAGATGGGCAGAGCGATATCCGCGCGGAGGTTTTTGAGTCGCAACCGGTCTTGGATGCCTGTATCCAGCGGGCCTTGCCGCTGGCGGAGCGGAAACAGATCGAATTGCGGAGGGAAGAAATCATTTCGTTTCCGCTCACCGGCGACCGGGAACTGATGGAATATGCCGTTTACAACTTGCTGACGAATGCGATCAAATACTCTCCGGCTGAAACGGTGGTTTCGATTCGCTGCGTTGGCCAGGGCCAGACGCTGCGGCTCTCGGTGAGCGACCAGGGCATCGGAATGGACGACAAAGAACTACGGAATATTTTCAAGAAGTTTTACCGGACCAAGAAAGCGGAGACGTCGGGAGAGGTGGGGACGGGCATTGGATTATCCATTGTGGATCAAATTATTACTCATCATCACGGGCACATTGAGGTAACCAGTACGCCTGGGAAGGGCTCTTGCTTTACTATAGTATTGCCTCGTGGAGTTGCACCGGAACAGGCGCCTACATCCAAAATGGTCTCAAATTGAGATCGAATCCATAAAGTAGAGGTTCTTATTGTCGCGTTTGCTGGTAGTGGAAGATGATAACTCGGTACGGACCACGGTAGTTATGTTTCTGGAGCTGGAAGGCTATTCCGTGGACGCTGTTTCGTCGACTCGCGAGGCGCTGGAACGGTTGAAGACAGAATCGTACCCGATTGTTCTTTCCGATATCTATCTGGACGAACGCACCGGGCTGGATGTATTGCGGGCCGCGCGCGAAGCCAATCCCGCTTGCGCCGTCATTCTGATGACGGGCAGGGGCACCATGGAGACGGTGATGCGCGCCACCCAGGGCGGCGCTTTCGATTACCTGGCGAAACCATTTGAGCTCGACCGGCTTCTGGACACGGTGAAGCGGGCTGAGGCTTCGTTCAGCGTCCAGCACGAGGACGAGATTGAACCCGAGGATCTGCCAGAGACAGAGATGATCGGCAGTTCGGCGGGAATGGTCGCGATCTACAAGACGATCTCGCTGGCCGCGCCGAAAGACGCGACGGTACTGATTGAAGGCGAGACGGGGACGGGCAAGGAATTGATCGCACGCATGATCCATCGCAACAGCGCGCGAGCCGATCAGGCGTTTGTGGCGGTGGATTGCGGCGCGATTACGCCGACATTGATCGAGAGCGAGCTGTTTGGCGCGCTTCGGGGCTCCTACACTGGTGCGGATCGGGATCGCATCGGCTACTTTGAGGCGGCGCATCGCGGGACGATTTTCCTGGACGAAGTCGGCGAGATCGAGCTGAACTCGCAACTGAAGCTGCTGCGATTCCTGCAAGAGCGCGAGATCAAGCCGGTGGGCGCGACGAAGGCGAAGGCCGTGGATGTGCGGGTGGTGGCGGCGACGAATCGGGATCTGAAGAAGCTGGTGGATGACGGCGAGTTCCGCGAGGATCTTTGGTACCGGCTGAATGTGATCCGGATTGAAGTGCCTCCGCTGCGGGAACGGCGCGGTGATATTCCACTGCTGGCGCAACTCTTTGTCAGGCGGTCGAATGAGCGGTACGATCAGCAGGCGAAGCTGACCGGGTCTGGTCTGCGGGCGCTGGAAAGCTACACGTGGCCGGGGAATGTGCGTCAGATGCAGCATTTAATAGAGAGGCTGAGCATTCTTTCGCCGGGTAACCGGATTGATGAGGCCGCGGTGCGGTCGGCGATTGAGTCGATGGACCCGCGCGAGGGCGGCGGGGACACGCTGGCGGACACGGAAGCCGATCAGATCCGGAAGGTACTGGCGGCGGCGGGCGGCAACAAGAGCCGGGCGGCGAAGATTTTGGGGATTGAGCGGAAGACGCTTTACCGGAAGTTGGAGCGGATGGGGCTGTGACGTGTATTCTGCACTGAAATTTTGTAGCGCCCTGGCGATCCTCGCGACAGCAGCTTCCGCGCAGATTTGGAACCTGGCAACTAACGGCAATGGCGATGACGTGTATTTTGCGTCCACTCTGATTCAACGCGGATCGGGTCAACCTACGACGAACAAGTTGTTCCTGTTCAGGAACAAGTCGGTGGCCTTGATTGAGCTTAGCTCCAACCTTTTCGGATCGTACACCGGGACGTATAACCGTGCTGCCTTTAGCGCCAACGGAGCGGTTCGGGCTATCAATCGGATAGAGCAGTGTATCGGCGGCAGTTCCTGTGTTTTTCGCGAACTCGCCAGCACGGCGATCCAAACTTCCTCCGGGGCGCTGGGTTTCGGTGGGAATGCTTGCTTAAGTGCGAATGGGCGGTTCGCCGTAATCTATGGCAACACCAACGGAGCGCCGGTGCCGGGCTCGATACCGCCGAAGTCCGTGCGCTTGGTTGATCTGCAATCCGGACAAGTGACAATGATGGGATCGCAGGCCGCCGTTGAGGGACAAATGGTTGCCGAAGACGGCACCGTGCTGGTCGCCCGCGACGGCGGTATTCGTCTGATCGGACCGAGTAAGACGACCGACCTGATCGCCTTCAGCCGGATGAACCGGGCACTTCTGTCGGCCGATGCCAGCCGCATTGTATATGACGTTCAGTACTCTGCGCCGTTTCCGGCCGAAATCCGCGTGCTCGACGCTGCGACCGGTGTGGATCGGCTGTTCGGCACAGGAAGCCAGCCGATGCTCGCCGCGGACGGACGGCGATTTTCCTACCTCAACTCCAGCGGTGGTACAGTTCAGGTCTGGCTTGGCGATGCGGTTACCGGCTCTTCACGCGCCCTGTCTAACGAACCGGAAGGCATCCGCGATCAGACAATCACCGGCGACGGCTCCACGGTTATTGCAGCCACCAACACCGGACGCCTACTCTTTATCAGTACCTCCACCGGCACAATACAGCAAGTCTTAGAGTCGTCCGGGCCTCTGGCGAGATTGCTTACCCGGGCCGTTGCTGGCTCCTATAACGAAATCGTGGGAGCCTTTCCAGCCGGCTTCATTCCCGAGATTCGGATTGGGACCGTAGCGATGCCGATCCTTGGACCTTCGCCCCGCGGCATCGCGTTCCAGGTTCCTTGGGAGGTTCAGCCGGATCGGACAGCCAGCATCGTTTTCCTTCCTCCGGAGCCCACATGGGAGCAGTTGCTCAGCACCGGCGTTTTTGAGGCGTCGGGAGTCGCACTTGCCTTAGGCCCCGCTTCCTATGCGGTGCACGAGAACTGGTTCGGATTGGTCACGGCTCAGAACCCTGCGCGGCCGGAGGAAGTGATCCATATGTACGGGACCGGCTACGGACCCATCGACGGAAACATAGCAACTGGCCAACCGGCTCCCGCGGACCGGCTGTACCGAATAACGACTCCCTGCGTTTGGCAAGCCGTCGGTGTTCCGAACGATCCGAGACCCTTCGAAGTGCTATTCGCGGGACTCGCCCCCGGCCTCATTGGAACGTACCAAGTTGACTTTCGCATTCCTCCCGGCTGGCCGTTCAGGGTTTTCAACGCATATTGTCAATCGCCATCGACGCTGCTTCTGACAGCCGCTATTGACGTGCAGCCGTAAGCGGGTCTGGGATAAGATAACCACGAACATGATCAACAGACGTCAATTTCTCGCGAGCACTCTGGCTACCGCAACAGCCGCAAGCCTCGCGGCGCAGCCTGCCCCGTCCTGGGGCGGAAAGGTGTTGGACATCCACCATCACTTCCGCTCTACGCCCAACGGAAATCTGGAGCACATGGACGGATGCGGCGTCACTAACGCCGTGCTGCTGACCAATATTTCGGCGGAGGAGAAGGCGAAGGCCGAGGTGAAGAGTAATCCGGGCCGGTTCATCCGCTTCACGTCGGCCAACATCACCAAGCCCGAGAGTTTCGAAGTGTTGCGAAATTCGGCCAAGGGCGGCAGCAAGGGATTCGGCGAGATCAAGTTCCACGTAGCACTGGACGGGCCGGAGATGAAGCGGCTCTATGCACTGGCGGCGGAAGTGAATGTGCCGGTGTTAATCCATTTCCAGGAAGTGGAATACACGCCGGGCGGAGGCGGTTTCAATACCGGTTTCAGCCGTCTTCCGGCGATTCTGAAAGAATTCCCTAAGACCACGTTCATCGGCCATGCCGATTTTTTCTGGGCTAATATCAGCGCCGAAACTTCAGTTGGGGTCGCGTATCCCGCGGGCAAAATTAAGCCGGGCGGCCTGACAGACCGGATGCTTTCCGACTACCCGAATCTGTACGGCGACACGTCCGCCAACTCCGGCAGGAATGCAATGACGCGCGATCCGGATTTCACTGCCGGATTTCTGGCGCGCCACAAGGACAAGCTGATGTTCGGCAGCGATTGCAGTTGCCGCGACGGCCGCGGAACGGGCCAGGCATCCACGGAACCGGCACTGAAGGGCAAGTGCGTTGCGAGAGAAACACTGGCGGCGCTGAAGCACTCGGCATCGCCGGAAATATTCCGCAAGATTACGTGGGAGAACGGCGTGAAGCTGTTCAATCCGAACTTTTGAAGCAAAATAGGG